>CAZTTZ010000048.1:0-4157 GCA_964616065.1 uncultured Candidatus Saccharibacteria bacterium
TTGTCTAAAGTTTTCTTTTTCTTTCTTAAAATACTTTCTGCTTTTTTCTGAGCATTCTTAATTAGCCTGCTTACTTCCTTATCAATTTCTTGAGCGGTTTTCTCAGAATAATCTCTTTCTTCGCCAAATTCTTTTCCCAGAAACACCAACTCTTCTTTTTTTCCAAAAACAACCGGTCCTAATTTTTCAGACATTCCATATTCTTTTATAAGTTTTCTTGCTAACTTAGAGGCAATTTCCAGATCATTTGCAGCACCGGTTGAGATATCTTTAAAAACTAATTTTTCTGCACACCACCCACCCAACAACACCGCCAATTCATCTAAAAACTCTTTCTTGGTCCTGAAATGTTTATCTTCCTTTGGAAGTTTTAAAGTATAACCCGCAGCTAACCCCCTTGCTACAATTGAAACCTTTCTTACAGGTTCGGTATGTGGCAGCGATAAAGAAACAAGAGCATGGCCCGCTTCATGATAGGCAGAGATTTTCTTTTCTTTTTCAGTGAAAACTTTACTTTTTCTTTCAGGTCCCAAAAGCACTTTTTCAAAGGCTTCTGTCAGTTCCTTTTGGGATATTTTTGTTTTATTTCTTCTTGCTGCTAAAATAGCAGCCTCATTTACAAGATTTGCCAAATCTGCTCCAGAGAAACCAGGGGTTCTTTTTGCAAGTTCCTCTAAATCGACATCTTTATCTAAGGGTTTGTTTTTGCAATGAATTTTTAAGATTTCTTCTCTTTCTTTTACATCAGGTAAGTCTAGAATAACTTTCCTATCAAATCTCCCCGGGCGCAAAAGAGCCGGATCTAAAACATCAGGACGATTGCAGGCAGCAAGAACAATTACTTTGTCATTTGGTTCAAAACCGTCCATCTCAACTAAAAGTTGGTTTAAAGTTTGCTCTCTTTCTTCATGTCCACCAACAACCGCCGGTCCTCTCACTTTTCCAATTGAGTCAAGCTCATCTACAAAAATAATTGCCGGTTGCCTTCGTTTTGCTTCTTGAAAAAGAGATCTTACTCTTGCTGCCCCCACTCCTACAAAGAGTTCAACAAATTCTGAACCGGAGATATGTAAAAAAGGCACATTGCTCTCCCCTGCAACTGCCCGAGCAACGAGGGTCTTTCCACAGCCCGCCGGCCCTACCAACAGAATACCTTTTGGAATTCTTGCTCCAAATTGCAAGTATTTTTTTGGATGCTTTAGAAAATCAACAATTTCCATTAGTTCTTCTTTTGTCTCTTTCAAGCCTCCAACATCTTTAAAGGTAATTTTTTCTTTAGGATGACCCTCTGCTCCAAAAAGCCTTGCTTTGGCTTTTGTAAAATCAAATGTTTGCATTGCTCCTCTTTTTGCTTGCTTAAACATCACCCAAAAAAGCAGGGCAAAGAATATAAACGGTAAAATGCCAAGTGCCAGAGAGGTTATAAGAAGCCAATTACTACCGGAGGATTTAATCTCGACATTAATTTTTGCAAGTTTTTCTTGAGAGACTCCCAAATTTGCAAGAGTCTCAAAGATAGAAACGTTAGCTTCTTTCTTAGAGAAGGCCTGCTTGCCATCGATATATTCAATTAAAATCTTATCACCGACAATTTCGATTTTCTTTACCTTCTGGTTTGAGATATCGTTTGCAAGTTTTGAGAGAGGAATTTCGTTTAGAGATACTTCCAAAGGAGAAAACAACGAGAAGATACTTCCCAAAATGACAAAAATTAGAACCACAATGGCTAGATTTTTGAAGAAATGTTTAAAAAGAAAGTTCATAAATTAAAGGCTTGGTTTTAAAGTCAAACGATGCTCTTTTGGGTTAAAGTTTATAATTTTAAACTTATATTTTTGGCCCTCTTTTAAAACCCCCCTCATTTTAGCCTCAGAGCCAAACTCAGATATATGAACCAGTCCTCTTACTTTTGGAGCAATTTCTACAAAAGCACCAATTTGATTTATTCTTACAACTTTACCAGAAACAGCGTCTCCAACTTTAATTTTCTTATCTAAACCCGCCCAAGGGTCTGACTCTAAAGCTTTTAAAGACAGAGAAACTCTTTCATCCTTTGAAATATCAACAATTTTTGCCTTTATTACATCTCCAACTTTTACAATTTCAGATGGGTCTTGAATTAACTGCCAGCTTAATTCTGAGATATGAATCAATCCTTCTAATTGAATTGGCCCCTCTTTTTTCTCTTTTAGTTTTTTCTTTTCTTCTTCTGAAATTGCCGGAAACTTTACAAAAGCCCCAAAATCTGCTAATCCTACTACTTCTGCTTCTACAATATCTCCTACTTTGTAATTTTTGAGCATTTCTTTTAATGCTTTTGATTCTGCCGCCCTTTCTGAGAAGATTAGTTTGTTTTCTTTTGGGTCAACATCAATAATTTTTACCTTTAATTCTTTTCCAACTAGTTTCTGTAAATGTTGAAGAATTTGAACTGTATTTCCTTCTTCAACTCTTGGGTAATGCTCAATTGAAAGTTGAGAAAGTGGCAAAAAACCTCTTACCCCATATAGTTCTGCCAAAAGCCCTCCTTTATTGGCGCCAATTGGCTTTATGACAATTGTTTCAAATTTTTCTTTCAGTTCTTTTAGTTTTTCCCAACCCATTTCTTGTTGAGCCTCAGTTAAAGAAAGCTCAATAAACCCTTCTTCATTATCAAATTCCACAATTTTTACCTTTACTGTATCTTGAGGCTTTAATGAATTGATAACGTCTTTTGCCAAATAGTATTCCTTACCATAGAGAATGCCTGTACCAAAAGGGCTTAAATCAATAAAAACACAAGCCGGCCCTTTTTCTATCACCCGACCTTCAATAATGCTTCCTTTTTTAGGGAGAGTCATCTTAGAGAAAACAGTGCTTTTTTGTGGAGTTTTTGCTGGAATCATCTTGTGAATTTAACATAAAATTAAATTATTTTCAAGTCAATTATAAGGTTAATCTTGTAAAAAGCAAATAGCTTTGGTAGAATAAAAGTTGAAAAAAACATGGAAATACGTTGGTGCGGACATTCTTATTTTTTTATAAAGACTCAGAAGGAAAACACAAAAGAGGAAACAAAAATTGCAATTGATCCATTTTCGGAGGAAATCGGAATGAAGCCTTGTGAAATTGAGGCGGATATTTTGCTTATTACTCATCAGCATTTTGATCACAACAACAAAAAGACAGTAAAAGGAGATTATTTTTTAATAGAAGGCCCCGGTGAGTATGAGGTTAAAGAAGTTTATATAAAAGGTATCTTATCATACCATAATACCAAAAAAGAACCAAACACAATTTATTTGCTCGAAAGTGAGGGAATTAAAATCTGTCATCTTGGAGATTTAGGACAGAATGAACTTGCTCCTTGGCAAATTGATGAGATGCCAGATGTGGATGTATTAATGATACCAGTTGGGGGAGTCTATACAATTTCTGCCAAAGATGCTTTAAAGATTGTTAATCAAATCGAACCAAAGATTGTAATTCCCATGCATTATGCTTTGCCTAAGTTGAAAGTTAAATTAGATAATGTGGCGGAGTTTCTGAAAGTGATTGGAGAAGAAAATTTAGAGCCCCAAACAAAACTTTCGATTAAAAAAGAAAAACTACCCAGTCAGACAACAACAGTTTTGTTAAAACCGACAAAGTTTGTTTAACAAATGAGCCTTTTAAAAAAAATTCAAAAGTTAGATATAAAAAAAAGGAAATTGATTTTTTGGATTATTGTAACCGTTTTAGCAAGCCTTTTATTTTTACTCTGGCTTAAGATTACAATTCTTCGTTTAGAAAAGCTTGGAGAGCAAAAGCCTTTTGAAGATTTTAAACTGCCACAATTTGAAATACCACAAATTGAAATACCCACATTTTCAGTTCCAACTATAACAACCCCTACTCTAAATTTACCAACTTTACCCACACAATGAAAATATGCCCAAAAAAGAACCAACACCGGCCTCAAAAATAATTCCAAGGGAAATCTCTCAAGAGATGAAAGAGAGTTATATTGATTATGCAATGTCAGTTATTGTGGCAAGGGCTTTGCCAGATGTAAGAGATGGACTGAAACCAGTTCATCGAAGGATTCTTTATGCAATGAAAGAAGACGGATTAACCTCCTCAGCTAAATTTAGAAAATCAGCTACGGTTGTGGGTTCAGTGCTTGGAAGATATCACCC
>CAZTTZ010000049.1:0-4014 GCA_964616065.1 uncultured Candidatus Saccharibacteria bacterium
GCCTGAAAGAATAGAAGAAGAATTAGCAGAAGAAAAAGAAGAGGTCAAAGAACCAGAGGTAATTAAAGAGAAAAAAGAAGAGGTAGAAGAAAAGGAACAAAAAACTGAAGAAGGGTAATATTTTTATTTAGTCGATATGAATAAAAAGGCTTTACTCAAAACCTTCTTTGTCACGATACTGGTAGTGAGTTTCTTT
Source organism: uncultured Candidatus Saccharibacteria bacterium (assembly GCA_964616065.1). Taxonomy (GTDB): domain Bacteria; phylum Patescibacteriota; class Minisyncoccia; order Minisyncoccales; family PEYH01; genus JAGGTU01. Next base: position 197 of record CAZTTZ010000049.1, read on the forward strand.
TTTACATTTTTTATTGAGGCTCAAAACTTAGAAGAGAAATGTGATCTTGAAAATGTAGATAAAGAATGCGAGAAACTAAGCCCCTCAGATTGTCAGGCACTTTTAAACGAGTGCCTGAATTTTTATCAGAAAAAAGGAGAGTATTATCAAAAAGAAGTCAAAGAGACTCAACAACAAAGAAAAACGCTTCAAAGTGAAATTTGGTATTTGGAAAACAAAATAAAAAAGTTACAGAATGAAATCTATCACAACGAACTTGTTATAAAAGATTTACGTCTTCAGATTCAGGATACAGAAAAATCTATTGATACCACCTCAAAAAAAATAGAAGAAACTAAAGAAAAAATTGCCAGAACCCTGAGATTAATTGATGAATATGATCAAAAATCAACTATAGAAATTTTATTAGAGGAAGCTAGCCTTTCAGACTTTTTTGATGAATTAGCTGCCCTTGAAAGCTTAAATTACCAACACCAACAACTTCTCAAAAACATTAAAAATTTAAAGACAGATTTGGAACAACAGAAAGAATCTCTTTTAGAAGATAAAGAAGAGCTTGAGCGGGCAGTGCTGGTAAGTTCAATAAAGGCTAAAGAAAGTCAAGAATTAAAAGAAGAGAAAAATTGGCTTCTAGAAAAAACCAAAGGCAAGGAGCAGAAATATAAAGAATATTTAAAAGAAGTACAAGAGAAAGCAGCTGAGATTAGAAAGAGAATTTTTGAGTTAGCTCAGGTTGCTGAAACAGAGGCCCCAAGTTATGAAGAGGCCTATGAACTTGCAAAACAAATAGAAGGTATAACGGGTATAAGACCCGCGCTACTTCTTGGATTATTGGAGGTAGAATCAGCAATTGGTAAAAATGTCGGCCAATGTAATTGTGAGGGAAAAGCATATTGCAGACATCCAGATGTTTCTTGGAAGGAAGTAATGTCAAAAAGTCAGTGGGATTCATTTTTAAAAATTACAAAAGAACTCGGACTTGATCCTTACAAAACTCCGGTCTCCTGCGCAATTAACGGAGGAAAGGTTCAATGGGGAGGGGCAATGGGACCAGCCCAGTTTATGCCAAACACCTGGCTTAAATTGGGGTATAAGTCTCGGGTAGAAAAAATAACAGGTATTAAACCGGCTAACCCTTGGAGAATTAAAGATGCCTTCCTGGCAGCCGGACTTTATCTTGCTGATTTTGGAGCAGGCTCTAAAAAATTGAAGGATGAAATTGGGGCAGTTACTGCTTATTTGTGTGGCACGCCTTATATGACCAAAACCTGCGAAAGAGCTGGAGGTAAATGGTATAGATCATTGGTTTTAGAGAAAGCCTCAAAATGGCAGAAATGGATTGACGAAGGAGTATTTGAAAAATAAATACTAAATCCTAATTTCTAAATCCTAAACAAATTCAAAATTCTAAATTCAAAAATTCAAAGCTTTTAGATTAAAATTTAGGATTTATTTAGGGTTTTTTCTAACTCTTCAACAATTGGATCTAACTCACCTGCAAGAATTTCTTCAATATTGTGCCAAGTTTTCTTAACTCGATGGTCTGTAACTCTATCTTGAGGAAAATTATAAGTGCGTATTTTCTCAGATCGCTCCATTTTTCCAATTTGGGATTTTCTTGTTTTCTGTATCTCTTTTAATTGTTTTTCCTCTTGCATCTTTAAAAGTCTTGCTTGTAAAATTGCAAGCGCGTTTTCTCTGTTTTGAACTTGAGTTCTTTCGCTTTGACAAGTAACTACAATTGAAGATGGTATATGAGTAATTCTTACCGCTGATTCCCTTCTATTTACGTATTGCCCACCCGGGCCAGAGGCTCTAAAGGTTTCAATTTTTAAATCTTTTGGGTCAATTTGAATCTCTGCTTTTTTGGGTTTCTTTAGAATTACAACCGAGGCAGTGGAAGTGTGAATTCTTCCTGATTTTTCAGTTTCAGGAATTCTTTGAACTCTATGAACACCTCCTTCATATTTTAACCTTGAGTAAGCTCCTTTACCTGTGATTTCAAATATGGCCTCTTTGATGCCGCCAAGATCAGTTTTTTTTGTTTCAAGAATTTTTACCCCCCACCCTTTTTTATTTGCGTATTTTAGATACATTGAGAAAAGATCCTGAGCAAATAAGGCCGCTTCTTCTCCTCCAACTCCTGGCCGAATTTCAACAATAACTGATTCTGTTTTTTCCTTGTTTTTTGTGAGACTTTGCAGTTCTTTCTTTAAAATTTGAAACTTCTCTTGCAGCCCCTCTTTTTCTTTACGAGCCAATTCTAACAACTCTTTATTAGTTTCTTTTTTTAAAATCTGTTCTGCTTCCTCTATCTTCTTTTGTACCTCTTGTAGTTCTTTGTATTTCTGGAGGATTTTTTCAATTTCACCTCTTTTTTTAATAAGTTCTCCAACCCTAACCCAATCTTTCCTCTTTTGGGCCATTTCAATTTCTTTAGTAAGTTGATTATACTGACAAGTTAAATTATCTAAATTTTCCATATTTAAAAATTCCTCCTAAGATGAGAAGATTTAAATAAAAAACAGTTATCTGGCTTGCTTCTTTTTCTTTTTTAGTTGAGCGTGTTTCTCAAGCCGAGTTTTGAACTTTTGAATTTGACCTAGTGCATCTACCACTTTATCTCTACCTGTATAAAATGGGTGACATTTTGAACAAATCTCAACCTCAAGCTCTGGTTTTGTTGAGCCAACAGTAAATTCGTTGCCGCAAGCACATCTTACTTTTGCGTTTTTATAATATTTTGGATGAATATCTTTTTTGGCCATAATAATCAATGATAAATGATTAATATTCACTCACTATCCTATCAGAGATCTTGAAATAATTCAAGAGATTCATTACAATAACATATATCTTCTTTGGTTTACAAGTTATAACTTTTTTGCTATTCTAATTTGCATCCATGAAACAGAAAGAAAAGGACAAAAACCAGATAGAGATTGATATCGAAGAGATGGCAAAGTGTGGTGTCCATTTAGGACATCGTTCTTCTAAATGTCATCCAAAAATGAAACCATATGTTCTTGGAGTAAAGGGAAGCGATCATATTCATATTATAAATTTAGAAATCACCGCTCAAAAACTAAAAGAAGCCTTAGATTTTATCCAAAACCTCACAAAGGAGGGTAAAATTATTCTTTTTGTAGGCACAAGACCGGGAATCCAACATCTTATGAAAGAGGTAGCAGTTGAATGCGGGTTTCCTTATGTTGAAAATCGTTGGATTGGAGGTACGCTAACAAATTTTAAAGTGATTAAACAAAGAATTAATTATTTAAAAGAATTGGAAAGAAAAAAGGAAGCCGGAGAGCTTGAGAAATATACAAAAAAAGAAAGGTTAAAATTTGACAAAGAGATTCAAGATTTAGAGAAAAAATTGGGAGGTATTAAGAATTTAGAAAACCTACCCGATGCAATTTTTATTGTTGATATGGCTCGAGAGAAAACGGCTGTCAGAGAAGCCAAAAAGAAAGGCATTCCCTTAATTGCAATTGTTGATACAAATGTTGATCCAACACTTGCTGACTTTCCAATTCCAGCCAATGACGATGCCATATCTGCGGTTAAATATATTTTAGACAAAGTCAAAGAGGCAATTTTGAGGGCAAAAGAGAAAGAACCAAAGTTAGAAGAACCAAAAACAAAATAATTAAACTGTTGATTTATGGAGAATATTGAAAAAATAAAAGAACTGCGTCAAATTACAGGTGTTTCTCTTTCTTTATGCAAAAAAGCCGTTGAGGAAGCGCAAGGAGATTTAGAAAAAGCAAAAGAGTTATTAAGAAAATGGGGCGAGGATTTGGCATCTAAAAAAT
>CAZTTZ010000050.1:0-3980 GCA_964616065.1 uncultured Candidatus Saccharibacteria bacterium
AACTTTAGCAAGAAAAAAATACTTGCCCCAGATAAGATTCAACCAAAAAACGGATATGGTATAGGAGTTTGCGAGGCTCCTCGGGGCACACTTTTCCATATCTATTGGATTACAAAATCAGGCAAAATTAGCGGTTGTAATATTATTACTCCAACTGCCCAATTTCTCGAGAATTTAGAAAAAGACCTGAAAATGTTTTTGCCAAATTTAAAGGAAATGAAAGACAGAGAAAGACGAAGGAAAATCAAGATGTTAATTAGGGCTTACGATCCTTGTATAAGCTGTGCCACCCACTAATAAAATTAAAAATTCAAAATGCAAAATTACAATTCAAAGTTCAAAATTTTTAATTTTTAACTGCAATTTTTAACTTTAAATTTTTAATTTTGAATTTTTGTTTATGCACGATCTTCATTTAGCAAACCAAATATTAAGAATTGCTCTTGAGTACGCCCAGAAAAACGGGTTAAAGAAAATTAACTCAATTAAGATTGAACTGGGAGATATAGTAGAACACGGAGAGAGAATTACCCCAGAGAATTTGAGATTTAATTTTAATCTCCTCTCAAAAGACACGCCTGCTCAGGGAGCAGAGTTATTAATTATTCCTGTCAAAGGGGAATTGTGGCGTCTTGTTGAAATAGAAGGGGAGACTGGCTCTAAACTCTAAACTTTGATTACAAAACAAAAGGGTCGGAAGTTCCGACCCCTATTTAATTTTTACTCCGCACTTGGGACAGTATTCGTCTTTAGGGCTGATATTGTGTCCATTGGGGCATTTAAGAGGAGGCGGTTTTTTGACCCATTTCATTTTTGTTCCACATTTTGGACAAAATCTTGGCCTAGAGAGATCTTCCTTGTATCCACAGTGGGGGCATTGCCACTGATGCTTTTCCTTAAAGCGACCCGAAAGAAGCATCATAAGGGCGAACGCAGATACTGCATACAACGCCCAGAAAGGATCATTAGAGTTTATGGGGAGATCTATTCCAACAGATAGAATAAATATCCCAAGAAGAATTATATAGGTCTTAAACTCTCTTCGCGAATAATCTCAAACCATTGTTAAGAGTTTCATTTATCCCTCCTTGTAACCTCTTGATCTACCGGGTAAGTCCGGCAAACTTTCGCACTCTCTTTTTATCTCCTCTAAATAGTCATCTATAGCTTTTTCCAGTATCTCACGAACCGGTTTACCTGTTTCTTTCGAAATCCTTTGAAGAAGCCGAAGATGGTACGGTGATATATAAGTATGAAACGTCACAGTTTCTCTATCTTTCATCTTTCCCTCCTTTTTGTAAAGGTTGCTAAGATAAAACTAACCTAAAAAGACAACCTTGTCAACCTAATGTCCTTCTCACTATGATATCATCCATCTTGAAGAGTTTAAGAAACCATGAAGGGGAAAAACATTAACTAATTCCCTACGAGAACTATTCTTGTGGAAACTGGCCTTTATCCACTCTTGTTCTGGTTCTTTTCACTGCCAAAAAATGACCTTCTACAGATACTTCCACGGATGATCCACGGAGGGCTCTTGTTATATGATCTCCGGTTATACAACCTTTAACTTCTATAGAGTCACCACTTCTTGTTTTAACAATCACAGTCTTGTGTGGCATTTGGGCCGCTTCTTTTATATTTTTAATAAGTAATTCTGTGACCAGATTGAAGTTGAGAAAGGTCGCATGAAATGTTAAAAGAAAATAGAAAATAAAAAAGGGGACAGCTAAAGCTGTCCCCTTGATATCTTTAAACTAGACTTGGATTCGATAAATACCAGTTGCCCCCAGTAACGGCAAGAGCGATCCACCTCCTTTCTTCAGTAACTCCTCTTTCATCTCCAGCAACCTCTTTTTCAACCTCGGTGGGATTTGAGAATGGGAGATGATAAACCCATCGTCTTTTCTTTCTACTACCACTGGAGTACCATTCCCTCCGTTAAGGGAAAGGTACCATTCAATGTCCCCCCCGTGAGGTCTTGTCGCAGTGAATAGGGAGACCCTCTTTGTGCGAGGAAAGAGACGATGTACAACCAAGCCTTCTTCTGTTACTTCAAACTCCGGTAGATCTTTTCTCTGTTTCTTTGCCATGCTTACCCCCTTTGTTAGAAGTTTTAAAGAGCGAAAAGAACTAAAAACTCACCTCCTCTCTTGGCGAGATATTTAAGTATAGCAAATTATTTTTGTTTGGCAAGAGATCGAATAAGTCATCATAAATTAAAATGTAAATGAAAAAGTATCAGTTGTGTCCACAAAAACACAAAAACAAAAAGGGCAGGTACTTTTTCAACTGTATTAACCTAAGCTGTACAAAGTGGCACTTTAGACATAGAAAATTTAATAATCCATGTTAAGGGGGTATTATAAATTTTGTTTTTCAATTAACGAGGCTCGGTTTTGACATTGCTTTCTTTGTGAGGAATTATTTCTTATAATGAAATTACCTGTTTCAACTATGTGTGGAATAATTGGATACATCGGAAAAAAAGAAGCTCTTCCTATTATTGCCGAAGGGCTTAAACGTTTAGAATATCGAGGATATGATTCTGCGGGAATTGTTATTGTTGAGGAAAATAATATTTCTTACATTGTCAAAACGAAAGGTAAAATTAAAGACCTAGAAGAAAAACTCAAGTCCAAGAAGATTCAAGGAACTTTTGGAATTGGACACACAAGATGGGCTACTCACGGAGAACCTTTGGACATCAACGCTCATCCTCATTTTGATTGTAAAAAAGAGATTTTTGTTGTGCATAATGGGATTATTGAAAATTATTTGGAACTTAAAACGCAACTCCAACAAGAAGGCCATAAATTCATCTCAGAAACAGATACCGAAGTTTTGCCCCACTTAATTGAAAAATGTTTTCAGGGTAATTTAGAGGAAGCGGTTAGATTGGCTTTAAGGGAAATAGTTGGCGCCTATGCAATTGCTGTTATTTCTTCAAAAGATCCTGAAAAAATTGTTTTTGCAAGACAATCAAGTCCTTTAATTGTTGGTTTAGGAGATAAAGAAAATTTTGTTGCCTCAGATGTACCCGCGATTTTGGGATATACAAAAAGGGTTATTTATCTTGATGATGGTGAGATGGGGGTTATTACTAAGAATGATTTTCGAATTTTTACTTTGGATAATCAATTTGTTTCAAAAAGATCTCATTACATTAAATGGAGTCTTTCGCAAGCCGAAAAAAGAGGGTTTGATCATTTTATGCTAAAAGAAATAACAGAACAGCCAGATGCAATTCAAAATGCGATTCGGGGAAGGATAATGTTAGAGGAAGGGATGGTGAAATTTGGTGGACTTGAAAGCGTAATGGATAAATTGAAAAATATTGATCGACTTATTATTACCGCTATGGGAACAGCACTTTTAGCAGGGAAGGTGGGAGAATATATGTTAGAAGAGTATGCTCAAATTCCTGTAGAAGTTGAAAACGCATCCGAGCTTAGATATAAAAAACCAGTATTAAGAAAAAATGATGTCCTCTTGGCTATTTCTCAGTCTGGAGAAACAGCAGATACTTTGTTCGCAGTAAAAGAGGCAAAAAGAAAAGGAGTTTTGACTTTAGGAATTATTAATGTAGTTGGATCAAGTATTGCCAGAGAGGTAGAGGCAGGAGTTTATAATCATGCCGGACCCGAAATTGGGGTTGCAGCAACAAAATCTTTTGTTTCTCAGCTTACAATTTTAGCACTTTTGACAGTATTTTTAGGAAGACAAAGAGAGATGTCTTTGGTAATGGGGAGAAGAATTTTAAGAGAACTTTTAAAGATTCCTGGTTTGGCAAAGAAAATTTTAGCTCAAAAAGATCAAATAAAAAAGATAGCAAAAAAATATCAAAATTATAAAAATTTTTTGTTTTTAGGCAGGAAATATAACTATCCAATTGCTTTGGAGGGAGCGCTAAAATTAAAAGAAATTACTTATATTCACGCAGAAGGATATCCGGCAGGAGAAATGAAACATGGCCCTAT
>CAZTTZ010000051.1:0-3853 GCA_964616065.1 uncultured Candidatus Saccharibacteria bacterium
ATGGTATGTAAATGTGGATAATAAAATATATGGACCTTATGACGTTGTCCCATTCTTTTGTTTGGCTCTAGACCAAGGACGCTTTGGTTTTTCATATAGGAAGTTAGTAACAAAACAGTCTCCTGAACATATGCTGTGGCCTAAACATATGCTGTGGTATGAAAATATTAACAATCAAATATATGGCCCATATGATGTAGCGTTGTGCCCTGTAATATTTAATGATAATTTTGGGTTTGGTTATGGCGTTGTAAAAAACAGGAAGTATCAATATTATATTAATATCAACGATCATGTATACGGACCTTATAAAGATCTATTGAATATTGCTTTCTCGGATAAAAATTTTGCCTTTGGTTATGTTACAGAAAATGACCAGATATATTTTAATATCAACAACAAATTGTATGGGCCTTATAAATTAAACACAGCCCCTGCACTTCTCACACTATCTAAGCTATCTAAATCTAAAATAATTCTTTCTAATAACAATTTTGGTTTTTTATATCCTGACAAAAATAAATGGCATATCAATATTAATGGAATTATAGATCAAGCTTATGAGGACATAGATGGTTTTCATATGTCAGGCAATAACTTTGGCTTTGTTTATAAGGACCACGGAAAATGGTATATGAATATTAATGGCCAAATATATGGTCCTTATGAAAATTATTACGAAGGAAGTTTTTCTCTGTCGGCTAAGAATTTTGGTTTTATATGTAAAAAAGATGACAAATTTTATGTAGTAATTGGAGTTATTCGGTAATATAAATAAGTTATTTTTTGTATCTCCAAAAACTTAGCCAACCAATATAATTAAAGCTCGCCAACTAAAAAATAAATTCTAACATTCATTATGCTGAAAAAAATTATTCTTATAGTTATTAGTCTTGCACTTGTTTTTTCCTTTTCTCTTTTTGTTTTTGCACAAGAGGAGGTTGTTCCTACAGAAGAAGTAAGTAAACAAGAAATACAAGCAGAGATTGATAAAGAAGAAAATGTAACCCCCCAAGATTTAGAAATAAAAGAACCTGGGCTTTTGCCAGATAGTCCTTTTTATTTTGTTAAAAATTGGTGGAGAGGCTTGCGACTTGCTTTTACTTTTGACCCAGTAAAGGATGCCCAATTAAGAGAGAAATTTGCCAATGAAAAGTTGCTTGAGTTAAGAAAGTTGGCTGAGAAGAAAAAAGATCCAGAAATAATTGAAAAGGCTCGAAAAAATTATGAAAGAGAATTGGAGGCTCTTAAAAGTGCTGCAGACAGGCTGCAGAAAGTAAAAGATAAGCAAAAAGTAGAATCTTTTTTGGATAAATTTATTAGACACCAAATTCTGCATCAAAAAATATTGGAGAAATTAGAAGAACAAGTCCCTCCTCAGGCTTTTGAGAGAATCAAGGAAGCGAGAGAAAGGCATCTTGAAAGATTTAAAGAGGTGATGCTTAAATTAGAAGATAAAGATAAGCTTCCCGAGAGATTAGAAAAAGCAATAGAAAAAATGAAAGGTTCAGAATTTAAAGAGATTAAAGCATTGGAAATTTTAAAAAGAATTGAAGAAAGGGTCCAGGAACAAAATGCTAAAGAGGTAATTCAAAGAGCAAGAGAAAGAATTTTGAACAGAATTACACAAAGAGTAGAACAGATGACCGAAGAAAGAAGAAGAACTTTTGAAAAATTCATTGAAACGCTTCCCGGAGATAAAGAAAAACAATTGGAAATTTTGGAAGATTTAAAAGAAAGATTAAAAGATAATCCTCAAATAGAGGAACATCTCAAGAAGACAAGAGAAAGGATCATCAAAAAAATAATCCAAAGAAAGGAAGAAAGATTAAAAGAAATGAAGTGTCCTGAAATTGTTCCTCCAAAAGAAGGATTTTGCGAGAAAGGAAGAGTGATAATTAAAAGAGATGAAAATGATTGCCCCCAATTTGTATGTGTAAACCCTCCTCAGGTTGAACAGGAGTTGAGAGAAAGAATTCGCAAAGAACTTTCAGAAGAAAAGCAGGCTGCTTGTATTGAAGTTTGGGATCCTGTGTGCGGAAAAGATGGAAAAACCTATTCCAATGCTTGTTTTGCAAAAATTGCTGGGGTTGAAATTGCTCATCAAGGAATTTGCGAAGAATCAATCAGAGAAAAACTCCCTCCCTTGATGCCTTACAAACTTCAGAAGGGAATGCCGAAATAAAAAATTAGAAAAGACAAAATCAAACTTTGCCCGAAAAGTTCATTATAAGTAACTTTTCGGGCTAATTTTTCAAATATGAAATATCATATTACAACTTTTGGCTGCCAAATGAATAAAAATGATAGCCAAAGAATTGCGAAGATTCTAGAAATGTTAGGATTTAAAAAAGCCTCAAAAGAAAATGAGGCAGATTTGGTTGTGGTAAATATGTGTTCAGTAAGACAATCGGCGGTTGATAGAGCATTTTCAAAAACGCAAAACGCAAAACGCAAAACGCAAAACCACAACTCAAAAGTCAAAATTATAGTAACCGGGTGTATTCTACAAAAAGATAAAGAGAGATTTAAGAAATTTGCTGATGCGGTGGTTGATGTCCAGAACATTCATAATTTACCCCAGATTCTATCAAAATTAGATTTTAAAATCCCTCAAATAAAAATAAAGGATTATCTTAAAATTGAACCTAAATATGAAATCTCGCCTGTAGCCTATGTGCCGATTATGACAGGGTGCAATAATTTTTGTTCCTATTGTGTTGTGCCATATACTCGAGGAAGAGAAAGATCAAGAGATCCAAATGAAATTATTTGTGAAGTTAAAAAATGGCTTGATCATGGAGCAAAAGAGATTTGGCTTTTGGGACAGAATGTAAATTCATATAAATTCAAAATGCAAAATACAAAATGCAAAATTTCAGTTCAAAATTCAAAATTATCGGAATCGACAGAAATAAATTTTGCTCAATTGTTGAAAATGGTCAATAACATAAAAAGGGATTTTTGGATTAGGTTTACTTCTTCGCATCCAAAAGATTTAACAGATGAATTAATTGAAACAATGGCAAAGTGTGAAAAAGTTACTCCTTATATTAATCTTCCGGTGCAATCCGGAGATGATGAAATTTTAAAGAAGATGAACAGGCCTTATACAGTGGCTCATTACAAAAAATTAATCAAAAAATTACGCTCGGCTTTTAAAAAATATCGAGAAGAATTAGAAAGTGAACTGGCAATCTCAACAGATATTATTGTTGGCTTTCCTGGTGAAAAAAGAAAGCATTTTGAAAATACAAAAAAATTGGTAAAAGAAATTGGCTTTTTTATGGCATATATTGCCCAATACTCCCCTCGCCCACAAACCGCTGCCTATCATCTAAAAGACGATGTGACTTGGCAAGAAAAGGAAAGGCGAGAAAAAGAATTAACAAAAATCGTAAGAGAATCTGGATTAAAATTTAATAAAAAGTTTGTCGGAAAAACAGTGTTGGTTTTGGTTCTAGAAAAGAAAAAAGGTTTTTATTTTGGCAAAACAAGACACTATCAGACAGTTAAATTTAGAGCAGAAAAAGAAAATTCAATCGGAAAATTTGTCAAGGTAAAAGTTAAAAAAGCTTTGGATTTTGGTTTAGAAGGAAAACTTATCAAATAACCCAACTTGACAGGGGTCTGACCCCTGCCAAACTGGTTTTTATAGCAAGTCATTATCAACAAGGATGGATCTCGTTGATTGGTTGATAAATTAAAAGGGAAGCAAAGATTGCCTCCCAAAATTGAAAGCCTCACCGCTTTAGCCTCTTTTGCTAATCAGGAAGACAGCAAGCATTAAGAAGCAGAATGCTGCCGAAGCAAAATTAAGCACAGAGAAAGAGAGCAGTGGATGAAAAGATGA
>CAZTTZ010000052.1:0-3771 GCA_964616065.1 uncultured Candidatus Saccharibacteria bacterium
GTAATTGATTGCTGGTTTGATTCAGGATCAATGCCTTTTGCTCAATGGCATTATCCTTTTGAAAACAGAAAACTTATTGATAAAAAGGAGCAATTTCCAGCAGATTACATCTCAGAGGCAATTGACCAAACAAGGGGGTGGTTCTATACGCTACTGGCCATTTCAACTCTTCTTGGTTTTGGCCCTCCTTATAAAAATGTAATTGTGTTGGGACATGTTTTAGATGAAAAAGGACAGAAAATGTCAAAATCCAAAGGTAATGTAGTAGATCCTTGGCAGATTGTAGAAAAATATGGGGCAGACGCTTTAAGATGGTATTTCTTTACTATCAACCCACCTGATTATCCCAAGTTGTTTTCGGAGAAAGATGTAGAGCAGGTTTTAAAAAGGTTTTTAATGACATTTTTCAATTGTGATCTCTTCTTAAAAACATATTTTCCAAAAGGCAAAATACAAGAAAACATCTCATCAAACAGGTTGAAAAAAGCAAACATATTAGATAAATGGGTTGTCTCAAAATTATATTCTCTTATTGAGAAGGTAACCCAAAGCTTAGAGGCGTTTGATGTTGTTCAAGCAGCAAGATTTATCGAGAAGTTTGTTGTAGAGGATCTTTCTTTGTGGTATATTAGACGCTCAAGAGAGAGATTTCAAAGGCCAAAGAACAAAAAAGAACTAAAAGAAGCCGCAGAGGTTTTAGGATTTGTTTTAATAGAGGTTTCCAAACTCGCTGCTCCTTTTGTTCCGTTTATTGCTGAAGAGATTTATAGAGGACTAACTCATAAAAAACAGAGCGTCCATTTAGAAAAATGGCCAAAACAAAAAAAAGAGTTTATTGATAAAAAACTTGAGAGGGAAATGGATATAGCAAGAGAAATTGTGACTCTTGGGTTAAGGTTGAGATCACAAGCAAAAATTAAAGTAAGGCAACCTTTACTTACAGCAGAAGTTAAACTTAAGAGGCAAATAAGAAAAGAGGTACTTAGGCTGGTGGAACAAGAGATAAATGTGAAAAAAGTTGTATTAGTTGATCGTTTAAAGAAAAAACCATCTTTTGTTTATGCTAAAGAAGGAGAAATCAAAATGGCATTAGAGACTACTATTACAGAAGAATTGAAAGAAGAAGGTATCTTAAGGGAACTAATTCGAATTATTCAAGATCTTAGAAAAAAAGCCAGACTTACACCCCAAAAACAAATAGATGTTTATATCAAAGCAAGCGACGAAATTGTAGCAATTGTCCAGAAACATTTAAAGAAGATGTTAGAACAAACCAAAACAGAAAAAGTACATTTTACAAAGAAGGAACTTGTATTTTCTAACATATCAGGAGAGAAAAAGACCAATTTGAATGAGGAAGCTGTTTGGATGGCAATTGTTAGACCTGCGAAATAAACTAAGGTAAAATAAAAATATGGATATATTCGGCGCCTTTCAAAAGATATCTAAAATGACAACAAAAACACTGCTGGAAAGATTCTCTGCAGAATCGCAAAGGCCAAAGAAAAGAGAGATTATTCAGCGCAAACCTCCTACTTCTTCACTTTTTGGGAGTCGGCGGTATGTTCATAGAAGAGAATTGAAAAAATTTCTTGCAAAAAAAGCTCCCGAAAGAATAAAAGGGGCAGGAAGATTAACGCGAGAGGAATTAATTACAATGGAAAAAGAAGTATTTCCTGAGAAGCAATTTGGGGGATATATCACCTTATCTGAATTTAAAAAAGCTTTAAGAAATCTTAAAAAAGCAAAGCGCAGAGTAGGAAGCGCAATTCAACGTCAAAAAATTAGAACAAAGATAAAATTCTTAGAAAACTTGCTACCCAAAAAAGATGAGAAATAAACTTCTTGCATTGGCTATTCTGCTTTTTTTAGCCCTGGCCGGGGTAAGTTTTTGGTATTGGCAGAGAAATACTTATTCAAAAGAGAACGTTAAAGTAGAGATTATTGGGCCAGAGACAGTAGCTGTAGGAGAAGAAGTAAAGTATATCGTTAAAATTAAAAATAATGGCACAGTGAAATTAGAGGACCCACGCCTTGTTTTCGAATTCCCTCATTTCTCTTTGCCTGTTGACGAGACAAATTTATTGAGACGTACTATTGAAAAAGATCAATTTGATGAAGCCCTATACCCGGGAGAGGAAGAATCTTTTGAATTTAGAGCATATTTGTTTGGAGAAGAGAAAGAGGCAAGAGAAGCGAAAGCCACTTTTTATGCACGGCCAAAAGATATTACAGCCACATATTATTGGTCAACAAGTTGTATAACAATTATTGATAATGTTCCGCTGAGCTTTGAATTTGATCTTCCTTCTGAAATTGAGGCGGGTAAAAAGTTTGAATTTTCTTTAAATTATTTCTCAAGCGTTGATCTCCCTTTGAGTGATGTAAGAATAAAAATTGAACATCCTTCCGGGTTTCAATTTATTGAAAGCGAACCAAAGGGGCTATCCGAAAATGAGTGGTTAATTTCCGTTTTAAATAAAGCAGAAGGAGGAAGGATAATAATCAGAGGAATGCTGTCTGGAGAAACCGGGCAAGAAAAAACATTTAAAGCAGAACTTGGGATTGCAGTTTCAAATAAATATGTTTCTTTAAAAAAGATTTCAAAGAGAGTTCTTCTTGTAGAGCCTTCGCTCTACATTGACCAAACAATTAATGGCAAAAGAGATTACATTGCTAACCCAGGCGATATTTTGCATTATCAGATCAATTTTAAAAACATTGGAGACAGACCATTTCAAGATTTATTCTTGGTAGTGAAATTAAAAGGAGATTTACTAGATCTTTCTTCAATAAAGGCTCCAGATGGAGATTTTGGTCCAGGCGATAATACAATTATCTGGGACGCAAACGAGGTTTCTTCATTAAAATTTTTAGAACCCGGGGAGAAAGGAGAAGTAGAGTTTTGGATTAATTTAAAAGAAGATGAAGATTTAGAAATAAGAAATCCTAAAATAGAAAATGAAATACGTCTGGGACAGGCCAAAAGAATTTTTAGTATAAAAATAAGCTCTAAAGTAGAATTGACTCAAGAAGCATATATTGATGATGAAATTTTTGGCAGTGAAGGGCCTCTGCCTCCTAAACCAAATCAAGAATCTCTCTTTACGGTGATTTGGAAAATTAAAAATTATTATAATCAGCTAAAAGATGTAAAAGTAAAAGCGGTTTTGCCTCCGGAGGTAAGTCTCACTGGCCAAATTGAGCCCCAAAAACTTACATTCGATCCTCAAACAAGAGAAATTCTTTGGGAAATTGGCGATTTGCCCGCAGGCTCTGGAATTGAAGAACCATATCAGATTGCTTTTCAGATTCGCTTTAAATCCAACCAAAACCAGATTGATAGTTTTGCAACCTTAATAAATAAGGCTACTTTAAGTGGGATTGACCAGTGGACAGATCAAGAGTTAACCATAGAGACACCAGCGCTTACAACTGAAGTTTTTGGAGAGGAGCAAGGCAAAATAACCAAATAATATGGAGAATTTGATGGAAAAAATTATCTCCCTTTGCAAAAGAAGAGGTTTTATTTTTCCCTCCTCTGAGATCTATGGAGGGTTTTCTTCAAGTTATGATTTTGGACCGTTGGGAGTTGAACTTAAAAGAAACATTAAAGAAGTCTGGTGGAGAGAGATGGTTCAATTACACGAAAATATAGTAGGTTTAGATGCAGCTATTTTAATGGCAAAAAAGGTTTGGGAGGCCTCAGGCCATCTTTCAGCAGGATTTGCCGATGAATTGGTTGAGTGTAAAAAATGCCACAAGCGATTT
>CAZTTZ010000053.1:0-3650 GCA_964616065.1 uncultured Candidatus Saccharibacteria bacterium
AAGTGATGTTATTGTTCAACCTTATATAAAAGGGGTGGAAATTATTATTGGAGCCAAAAAAGATGCCGTTTTTGGACCTGTAGTTATGTTTGGATTAGGTGGAATTTTTGTAGAGGTGTTTAGGGATGTTTCTTTTAGAGTGACTCCGCTTTCAAAAAAGGAAGCTCAAAAAATGATAGAGGAAATAAAAGGATATCAAATTTTAAAAGGATATCGAGGGCAAAAACCGGTGAATGTTGAACAACTTGCAGAAATTTTAGTATCGATTTCGCAAATTATGCAAAATGAAAAAAATATTCAAGAGATTGATTTAAACCCTGTAATTGCAACCGAAAAGAAAGCTTTGGTAGTTGATGCAAAAATCATCCAACAAAAACAATAAACTGGAAACAATAAACTCTAAATGACTGACGAAAAATTTCAAAAATTAAACAAAATATTTAACCCAAAAACAATAGCGGTAATTGGGGCAACAGATAGACCTGGTTCTGTTGGGCGAGGACTTTGCAAGAATTTGCTGGAGGGCAGAAAATATAGGCGAATTTACTTTGTCAACCCTTTTAAGGAAAAAGTTTTCGGTTTCAAAACTTATCCTAAAATTACCGACATTTGCAAAGAAATTGATTTAGCTATTATCGCTGTTCCGGCAAAAATTGTGCCAAAAATAGCAAAGGATTGCGCAAAAAAAAGGGTTGGAGGAGTGATTATTATTTCAGCCGGGTTTGCAGAAATTGGAAAAGAAGGCAGGAAACTTCAGGGTGAGGTTGTCAAAATTTTAAAAGAAAAAAATGTCCCTTTAGTCGGCCCCAATTGTCTTGGGATCATTAGGCCAAAAATCAAATTAAATGCTACTTTTGCACCTGCCACCCCTCAACCTGGAGAGATTGCTTTTTTCTCTCAATCTGGGGCTTTAATTGATTCTGTAATTGATGCTTTTGCCGATACCACTCTTGGCTTTTCTTTGGTGGTTTCTTATGGTAATGAAGCTGGATTAACTTTATGTGATTTTTTAGAATTTGCCTGGAAAGATAAAGAAACGAAGGTAATCGTTCTCTACATTGAAGGCTTAAAAGAAGGAAGAAGGTTTTTTGAACTCTCAAAGAAAATAACTCGTACAAAGCCAATTGTAGTTCTCAAAGGAGGTAAGTCTCAGAGAGCAAAAAAAGCGGTCTCTTCCCATACAGGGAGTTTAGCCGGTGAAAAAGAAATATTTTCTGCGGCTTTTAGGCAGGCGGGAATAATTGAGGTAGAGTCAGTTGAAGAGCTTTTTGATATAGCAAAAGCTTTGGCTTGGCAGAGAAAGTGTAAAAATGGTATTGGCATCATTACAAACGGTGGTGGGGCAGGAGTACTTTGTGCCGATTATTGCGAGAAATTTGGAATAAGACTGACCCAAATTTCTAAGAAAACTTTAAAAATATTGAATGCTTCTCTAATAATGCATCCTGCTTACTCAAGAAGCAATCCTTTAGATATTGTGGGTGATGCCTTGCCTGATCGTTATAAATTAGCAATTAATGCTTTGCTAAGCCAAGAAAACATACATGGATTAATTATTATTCAAACTCTTCAAATAATGACCCGACCTTTGGAAAATGCTAAAATCATAATAGAGGCTCAGAAAAAATGGAAAAACAAGCCAATTATTACAGTTTTTATGGGAGGAAAAGGTGTACAGAAAGCAATAAAATTGCTTGAGAAAAACAAAATTCCAAATTATCCTGATCCATTACGGGCAGTGAAGGCTATGAAAGCCCTCATCAGTGGGTAGGGGATAGTGGGTAGTTAATAATTAATTTTTATAAAAATATGAAAAAAGAAGAAAAGTTTATTCTGTGGTTTAAGGAAATTACTCACAAAGATGTTCCGTTTGTTGGAGGCAAAAATGCTTCTTTGGGTGAGATGTATCGAACTTTAACAAAAAAAGGAATTAATATTCCAAATGGTTTTGCTCTCACCGCTTATGCATATTTTTATTTTCTTGAGAAAGCAGGATTAAAGCAAAAACTCAAAGAATTATTTACAAATTTCGATTCGCGCAATATTAAACAGCTACAGGAGGTGGGGGAAACAATTAGAAACTTAATTCTTAAAGCAAAATTTCCTGAGGAGCTAAAAAAGGAAATTGTCAAAAATTATAAAAAACTTTCGCAAATTTATAAACAAAAAAATGTAGATGTAGCGGTAAGAAGCTCTGCCACAGCAGAAGACTTGCCAACTGCCTCCTTTGCAGGACAGCAAGAGACTTATTTAAATGTTCAAGGTGAAGAGGAACTTCAAAAAGCAGTAAAAAAATGTATTGCTTCTCTTTTTACAGATAGAGCAATTGCTTATCGGGAGGAAAAGGGGTTTGACCATCTAAAAATTGCTTTGTCGGTGGGTATTCAGAAAATGGTAAGATCAGATTTAGCATCTTCTGGGGTGATGTTTACTTTAGACACAGAAACCGGTTTTCCTAATGTTGTTTTAATTAACTCAATTTGGGGAGTAGGAGAGATGATTGTTAAGGGAAGAATTACTCCTGATGAATTTTTTGTTTTCAAACCTGCTTTAAAAAAGGGCTATAAAGCAATTATTGTCAAAAATCTTGGAAGAAAAACAAAAAAACTTGTTTATAACAAAAAAGGTGGCCTAAAAGAAGTTTCAGTCTCGCCCGAACTTCAACTAAAATTCTCACTAACAGATCAGGAAATTTTAACCCTTGCAAAATGGGGGTGTCTAATTGAAGAACATTATTCAAAACTAGCAAAAAAATGGATGCCTCAAGACATCGAATGGGCAAAGGATGGCAAAACAGGACAACTTTTTATAGTACAATCACGACCAGAAACTGTTCATACTCACAAAAAAGGTACCATTTATGAGGAGTATCAAATTAAAACCAAAAAAGAGCCAATTTTAAGAGGAATCGCAATTGGAGATAAAATTGGCGAAGGAAAAGTAAGAGTAATTGAAAGCGTAAAAAAGATGAGCGAATTTCAAAAAGGCGAAATCTTAGTTACTCGAATGACAGACCCCGACTGGGTGCCGGTTATGAAAATTGCCTCAGCTATTGTTACTGATGAAGGTTCTAAAACTTGCCATGCGGCAATAGTCTCAAGAGAACTTGGTATTCCTTGTATTGTAGGAACTCAATTTGCTACCAAAGTTTTAAAGACAGGAGAGTATATAACAGTTGATTGCACCCAAGGATTAAAAGGAAGAGTTTTTGCAGGAAAGGTTCCTTATAAGATTAAGCGTTACAATTTAGAAAAACTCCCAAAACCCAAAACAAAAATTGTTGTAAATATTGGGGCACCTGAGATTGCTTTTAAAACCTCATTTTTGCCGGTTGAAGGAGTGGGGCTTGCGAGAGAGGAATTTATTATTGCTCAGAAAATCAGGGTTCATCCTTTGGCTTTGTATTATTATAAACAATTAAAGCAGGGGCGAATTAACAAATTGCCCTTAGTGAGAAAGTTTAGCCAAAAAGAAATACAAAAACTTGTAAAAAAAATAGAAGAAATAACGGTTGAGCACAAAGATAAAAAAGAATATTTTGTAAAGGAGTTGGCTGAAGGAATTGGTCAGATTGCTGCCGCATTTTGGCCATATGAGGTAATTGTCAGATTCTCCGATTTTAAAACAAACGAATATGCTCAGCTTGTTGG
>CAZTTZ010000054.1:0-3639 GCA_964616065.1 uncultured Candidatus Saccharibacteria bacterium
TTGGGAAATTTTTTGAAGAAATTCTTTTTTATAAGAGCAGGTTTTTTTAGATGGTTAATTGACTCTCTATGAAAAAGAGATTAGTATTTTTAAATGTAGATTATTTACTCTCATATGGATGTTAAAGATGCAATTAAGAATATTATTCTAAAACCGAGATCTTTTCTTTTTGAAAATTTAGGAGTTGGGCAAACCATTTTTAAAAATACTTTTTGGTTGGCGTCGGCAGAAGGAATAACACGCTTTTTAAAATTGGTTTTAATAATTTATGTTGCCAGGATTTTGGGCGCTGGTGAATATGGAAAGTTTGCTTTTGCTTTATCCTTTGCTGGAGTATTTGCTATTTTTTCTGATTTTGGCATTTCAACGGTTTTGGTGCGCGAGTTTGCCAGAGAAAAAGAAAAAGAGAAGGAGTTTTCGTCTATTCTTTCTCTAAAAACAATTTTAAGCCTAGCAACCTTACTTTTGATTTATATTGGCTCTCTTTTTATTACTTCCGATTTTTTAATTCGGAAAGTAATTTGGATTTTAGGAATTTATGTTATAGCAAATAGTTTTTTAAGCATTGTTTATGCCTTTTTTCAAGCCCGCCAGAAAATGGAATATCAAGCCTGGGGCAAAATTTTGCAAGCAATAGTTGTTGCTGCCGGAGGTTTCTTTGTTCTTTTCAATTTCCCATCAGTGCAAAATTTGAGTTTAACTTATTTATTCGCCAGTTTAATTACCTTGATTTTTGCCTTGTCATTTTTTCATTTAAAAATTTACAAATTAAAGTTGGGTTTCAATAAAGTAATCTGGAAAGATTTTTTGTCAATGTCTTGGCCGCTGGCTTTAGCCGGAGTTTTTGCCACAATTTATAGCCAAACCGATTCGGTAATGATGGGATATTGGGGCCAGATTACTCAAACTGGTTGGTATAACGCTGCTTATAAAATTGTCAGGGTGGTTCTAATTCCGGGTGTTTTAATTACAACAGGTTTTTTTCCGGCGTTGAGTGTTGCCTTTAAAGAATCAAAAGAAAAACTTCAGAAAATTTGGAATTACTTTATGGAATCAATGATTTTTTTAGGTGTTCCAATAGTAGTGGGGGGTATCGCTTTGGCTCCAAGAGTAATAGATTGGGTTTATGACCCAAGTTATTCTCCATCAATTTTTGCCTTCCAAATTTTAATTATAATGGCTGGAATTTCTTTTCTTTGTTACCCTTTTAGCCAAGCATTGGTTGTCTCAAACCAGCAAAAAAGACTTTTTTGGATTACTTTTTTTGGGGCAATAGTGAATGTAATTTTAAATTTAATTTTAATCCCTAAATATTCACTTTATGGAGCCGCTTTTACCACCGTTGTAACCTATCTTTTAGTTCTCTTTTTACTTTTTGAATTTACCTCCAGAATTACTCCGATCAAACCCATTAACCTAAGGTTTTTATCTAATTTTATTGGCTCTATTGTCTCTAGTATGCCAATGTATTTTGTTATTACCCAGCCTCAAATTTATCATCTTAATGTTATTCTTTCAGTTTTAATCGGTGCTGGAATTTATATAGTGTGCTTTTTGTTATATAAAAAGGTAATAAGCAAAATTTGCTTATTGGGCCTGGAAGAGTATTAACCAATAGAGCATCAAAAAGGTTTAGATAAACTTAATTAATAAAATTGTGGAAAACCATAATAAAAAACAAAAAGTTCTTGTTACCGGTGGAGACGGTTTTTTAGGCAAGAATTTAGTAAAACGTTTGAAAGAAGAGGGGTATGAGGTGGAATCATATGATTTAGTCCGTGGGCAAGATCTTCTTAATAGAGAAAAGTTAGAAAAAGCAGTTCAAGGGAAAGATGCAGTTTTTCATTTGGCCGCCATTGCCGATTTGAATATTTCTCGAGAGCATCCACTGAAAAATATGGAAATTAATATAGGGGGCACTATCAATGTAGCCGAGGCTTGCTGGAGAAAAGGCGCTACATTGTATTATGCTTCTACCTGTTGTGTTTATGGAAACCAAGAGAGACATCCAACAGATGAAAATAGTTTGCCCAATCCAACTGAAATTTATGCCTCCTCTAAATTAGCAGGAGAATATGTGATTTTGGGTTACGCACGAACTTGTGGATTGAAATACAACATTATGCGTTTGGCTACATTTTATGGTCCTGGAATGAGACCCACTTTGGCAGTTTATCTATTTTTTGACCAAGCAATAAAAGGAAAACCAATTACTATTCATGGTGACGGAACTCAAACAAGAACCTTCACCTATGTAGATGATATAGTAGATGGAATTTTGTCTTTATTTAAAAGTGGTATAGAAAATGAAATTGTAAATATTACTACTGAAGAAGAGATTTCTGTTTTAGAGATGGCAAAAATGATAAAAGAAATAACAAATAGTCAATCAGAAATTATCTTTACTCCTCAAAGACCGGGTCAAATTTTCAAAGAACAAATTTCAGCAAAAAAAGCAAAAAAACTTTTTGGCTGGAGGGCAAAAACAAGTTTCAAAGAAGGGTTGGAAAAAACTTATAAGTGGTTTTTGGAGAAAGATAGATAATCTTTATGACTAAATACCTTTTTCGAATTGATGATGTTTGTCCGGAGATGGATTGGGGAAAGTTTGACAGGTTGGTAAATTTATTTAAGAGGTTTGAAATTAAACCACTTTTAGCAGTAGTGCCGGATAACCAAGATGAAATTTTAAAAAAAGAGAAATCAAATCCGCAATTTTGGGAGAGAATAAACGAATTAGTAAACTACGGTTTTGCTGTTGGAATGCATGGTTATCAGCACAAGTATGTAAATAAAAGCGGCGGATTGCTGAAAATTCATCAAGGAAGTGAGTTTGCCCAACTGCCTTACGAGGTCCAATTGGAAAAAATCAAAAAAGGAAAAGAAATATTAGAAAAAAACGGAATAAAAACCGATATTTTTATAGCCCCAGGCCACTCTTTTGATAAGAATACTATTAAAGCGCTTAAAACCGAAGGATTTAAATACCTCAGCGATGGGATTGCTCTGTGGCCTTTTGAAAAATACAAAATGATTTGGGTTCCTCAAATTGCTTGGAAACCCCATAAAATTCCTTTTGGAATTATTACTTTTTGCTTGCATCCAAGCAATTTTTCTGAGAAAGATTTTTCAAAAATTGAAAAATTTATTAAGACTCAACGAAAAGAAATTGTAGATTTTTGGTGGGCTATAAATTGGTTTAAAAACCAAAGCGGAATTAGAAAAGCCTTTTTTCTTTTTATTAACATTCCCTTTCAGATTGTCTGGCGATTTAGATTTAATATTTTTAAATTAATTCAGAGAAACTAAAATGCTAACTACAAATTTAAAAGTTAAAGTTCATACGCGGAATAGAGGATATAATAGAAAATATGCGCTGGATTATTTAGAAAGAAGAATGAAAGAAATAGATAAAGATAGGGAATATTTTCAATCAATGTTTTCAAAATATAATATAAATTTAACCGGGAAAAAAGTTTTAGATTTAGCAGCCGGAGTTGGGATGGATTTAAAAATTTTAAGCGAATTTAAGCCCAAATTACTAATATGGCACGATAAGATGCAAGGTCCTTATGAAATAGCAAGAGAGAATTTAAAAGATTTAGATAATGTGATTTTTAACAAAAAAGACTTAATGGA
>CAZTTZ010000055.1:0-3633 GCA_964616065.1 uncultured Candidatus Saccharibacteria bacterium
TTTCTTTTTTAACTCTTCTTTTATTTTTTTTGCTTCTTCGATTTTTTCCGGAACATTCTTGGCTTTCTTTGAAATTTCATTTCTTTTTCTCCGCAGATCATCAATTTCTTTTTTTAGGGCTCTAATTCTTTGATCTAACTCTCTTAAATAATCAACATCAACCTCCACCCCTCTTTTTCTGAGCGCCTCTTTTATAACTTCTGGCTTTTCCCTTAAAAGTTTGATATCGATCATAACAGTAAATTCAAAGTTTAAAATTAAAAGTTAAAAATTGCAGTGTAAAATTAAAAATTAAATATAATTTTGGTTTTATTCATCTTGAATTTTGAATTGCGCATAGCAACGAGGGTGCTACGCAACTTTTCGTTGTAATTTTGCATTTTGCATTTTGAATTTTATTTCGGTTTCATCGTGGGGAATAAAATCACCTCTCTTAATAATCATCTGCACGAGACCGGGTCTCGTTGGTTGTCTTTTAAAGCCAAGAAAATGTCTGGAGAATAAGGTCGATAATTCTTTCGTCCTCTCTTTTTACTAAATCCTTCGAAAAACGAACTACCACGCCTTTTTTCTCTATAAATGCATTTTTTATAAACGTGGCACTAAGAGCACTGGTAGTCTTTATTAAATAAAAAGAATGACCATTTAGTTCCTCAAAAAATCCTTTAGGTATTCTACCAGTAATTTCCTCTTCGCTCTTAATGTCTTTTAGATTTTTCACCCATTCTTCTAATAAGAGATTTGAGGGTTTTTGATATATTCTCACAACAAAATCTGCTGGACGTTCTCCTGAGTATTGAGAACTTGAATTAATAAACATAATAGTATCTCCGGTTTGTTTTACATTATTCCATTCGTTGGGATACCTAAACTCAAACCCATATTCTTCATTCCTATAAACTTTCCAGTCAGCTGTCTCTTGTGAAATTAAGGTAATATCATCACTTTTATCATACAAGTTAGGGTGTTCAGAGTCCCAAATACTTATTTTGATTTGCACTTCAGCAAGAGGTTTCATTACAAACCCTTCATATTGTTCTACAATACCTTGTGGTGTCCATTCATATTCTCCTTTATCTGCTGGATAATCTTGAACAACAAAGTAACTTTTTCCATCTCCATACTCTATATTCACCTTCTTTACCCCTTTAGCTTCCCATTTAATTTTGTAAGTTTCTCTTTCTTTCCAAACCTCTCCTCCTTTGGGATAGAGAAGTTTTAAGGAGGTTTGGGGTGGAGTTGGAGGTGTGGGTGGAGTTGGGTGTTTTTGGACTTTCCAGACCAAATACCCAACTATACCAACAAGAATGAGAATTACAACTCCAAGAAGTATAGTAAGTTGTAATGTTCCTTTTGTGAGGTTCATGGTTTAGAGGAGAGTTAATTGTTGAGAGGAGGACCTTTTTGAGAATTAATATAGCTGTATCTCTAAAGTTTATCATTTACAGTTTAAAGTTACTCTTTCGGTTTCATCGTGGGGAATAAAATCACCTCTCTTAAAGTCTTCGAATTAGTTAAAATTGCAACAAGTCTGTCAATTCCCATACCAAAACCAGCTGCTGGTGGCATCCCGTATTCAAGGGCTTCAATAAAATCATGATCAATTCTTTGGGCTTCCTTGAATCCTTCTCTATACATTTTTTCTTGTTCTTCAAACCTTTTTTTCTGCTCTATCGGATCATTTAATTCTGAAAAAGCATTTACAAGTTCCCAGCCTGCTACAACTAATTGAAAATTGGCGAGTTTTTCTGGGTCTTTTGGATAAGATTTAGCCAAAGGAAAAGCTCCATATGGATGATGAATTATGAATGTAGGTTGAATAAGCTTATCTCTGAATGCTTTTTTATAAATTTTATCTGCTATTTCTGCCAATCCCTCCCCTTTTTCAACCTGTATTCCCAACTCTTTTGCCTTTTCTTTGAGGGCTTCTTCATGAATTTCTTTCAAATCAATACCGGTTTCTTTTTTGAAT
This sequence comes from uncultured Candidatus Saccharibacteria bacterium, assembly GCA_964616065.1. GTDB lineage: Bacteria > Patescibacteriota > Minisyncoccia > Minisyncoccales > PEYH01 > JAGGTU01. The sequence continues at coordinate 1,973 of CAZTTZ010000055.1, forward strand.
AATTGAAAGAAATCTAGCCTTTCAAACGGTGGCCGAAACTCAATAGTCTTGCCCTGGTATTCAATGCTTGTTTTTCCTAAAACTTTTTTAAGAACATATTGAAACATCTTCTCTGTAAATTTCATTAACTGCTTATAATCAGCATATGCCCAATAGAATTCCAAAACAGTAAAATCAGGATTGTGTTGTCTATCTATTCCTTCATTTCTAAAAACTCTTCCAATTTCAAATACCTTTTCAAAGCCACCCACCAGTAACTTTTTTAGGTATAATTCAGGGGCAATCCTTAAATAAAGGTCTAAATCTAAAGCATTTAGATGAGTCTTAAATGGTCTGGCTTTGGCTCCTCCATAAATTGGTTGCAAAATTGGGGTTTCTACCTCAATAAAACCCTCTCCAATTAAAAATTCTCTTATTGCCTGAATAATTTTAAATCTAAGGATAAACTTTTGTTTAACCTCTTTGTTAAAAATCAAATCTAAATATCTTTTTCTGAATCTCTCCTCAACATCTTTCAAACCATGCCATTTTTCAGGAAGAGGTCTCAATGATTTAGCAAGAAGCTTATAATCATCCACTAGTATTGATTTTTCTTTTGTTTTTGTCTTGAATAATGTGCCTCTTACTTCTATAAAATCTCCTATATCAAAATGATCCTGAAAAAATTGATACCCTTTTTCTCCTAAAACATCCTTCTTGAAAACTGCCTGAATTTTCCCTTCTCCATTTTCTAAATCTAAAAAAGTAATAGAACCATGGCTTCTTTTGGTCATTGTGCGACCAACCAAAACTACCTCCTTTTTTTCTTTTGCAAGTCTTGAGAAATTATCTAATACTTCCTTGATTGTGTGTGTTCTTTTGGTTGAAAGAGGATAGGGATCAATACCTAATTTTCTTAGGTTTTTTAACTTTTTCTCTCTGATTTTTCTTATTTCCTCCAGCTGCGCCATATTAATCAATTTTAAGGAAAAATCTAAAGAAAATCAAATAAAAAAAGGGCTACTAACTATCAAAAAAGAAAAGGCGGCCTATCTACAAAGACAGACCGCTTCAGACCCTAAAGAACCATTAAGGCAATTTCCTAAGTTCTAAGACGGTATCGCAAAAATCTTTCCAGAAACCAGATATGAGGTTTTTGATCTCTTCAACAATCTCGGAAGGAACCCCTTCTTCGCTGACCGACTCTAGGTCTACCACTAGTTCATTGTCTTGTGTCTTGGAAACTCTACCTAAAAGACCAAAATGTTGAACGCTTTTCCAATAAATCCCAGCCACCAAAAAGCGCGTGCTGGAGAAAAAGTTTTCAATTGCATAAGCAAACTGGCGCAAGCGTATCGATTCAGCCTGCTCTTCTTGCCGAGACCATTCCATCATCTTTGCCATAAGAGAATCCATGCCATAGACAGTTAAATGCTCACTTAGCTTAAACGGTGCTTTCAAAGCAAACCTCATCATCCACCTCCTTTTTCTTTTTTTAATAAACTACTAAATCTACATTGTTTTGTCAAGGATATTGTAATGGTTCAATAGCTTGGCAAAACTCAAGAGACCCCGGCTCGAAGCCGAATCTTGGATTATTAAATTTAAAAAAGAGAATGCTCAAACGATTGAGCATTCTCAGCACTCAAAATAAATATCCAAAACCCATTTCCCGAAGCGTC
>CAZTTZ010000056.1:0-3557 GCA_964616065.1 uncultured Candidatus Saccharibacteria bacterium
AGACAAAAATATCAACCTTTTTACCTCTACGGGACCGAAAAACCTCTTTTTTTCTAGTAAGGGTGTTATAAACTTTTAACGCCATAATAATTTATTTTAGCATAAATATTTTGCGGCAAAAAACTCCTTTTTCTTTATGGCCCAATTATGATAAAATTAAAAAATATTAATCACTCTATTATGTCTTATATTAAATTATCAAAAATTTTAGGATTTACGGGAGGATTTTTTATAGCCCTTTTGGGGATATATGTAATGATTTGGCACATTCTTTTTCCCGATCCAGAATGGATTAGCCAAATAGGGAGATCAGGCCAACTTTTTTTTGGTTTTCTCGTTTCGCTTTCCTTTTTGTCCTTGGGTTTTTTAAGTCTGACAGGCTCATTTTTGTTAAAAAAACGACCAATCATCGGTTCGGTTCTAATGCTTATAGGAGGAATAATTTTTATCCCTCCTTGGTTTTATTTATTTCTCAATATTAAAAGAGTAATCACCGGCAGCTTAACTTCACAAGAGCCATTGTTGACAACAATAGGTAATTTTTATTATTTATTATGCTCGTTACCTTTTATTGCGGGGTTGATTGTTCTGATAAATAGAATTTACTCAAGGTTTATTCGAAAATAATCTGAAAATAAAAGTAAAATTGAGCTAAAATTCTACGGAGATCATAACTCTGCAGAATTTTTTTAAAATAAAATTTGACATATTTTAAAATATCTTGCATAATTAAAGTAACAATAAGCTCGGGGGTAAAAGGAAATGAAAGTAATAGGTGGGTTGTGTTTGGTTTTACTTTTGTTGCCCTTTGGGGTAGCAGGCAAAGACTATGGCTTCTTAGAAGGAGCAGGGGTTCAATACACGATGGGGACCTTTTGGGTTGGAGCAGAAATAATCCAGACCCGCTCTTTTACAACCGCTTTCTGGCGGGAGATAAAATGGGAAACTCAAGACAGTGAGCTTTTCTTTAGTAATTTTGCCTTAGAAATATCCTAGGGTTTCCTTTGGAACTTCAACTGGCGCTTTGGTGGAATGATTATTGCAAGGTTTGCTTAGGATAGGGCAACAAATATGTATCATTTCTTTGAGTTATGGCCGGCGATTTTGATTTTAGGAGAGAAAAAGCTCTCTGGACTGGATTTTTCTCTTTGTATCTCAACAGGATTGTTGTGGGAAGTTAGAGGCGACCTAAATTGGATCTGGCCCGTATACAGAATTAGTATTCGGTGGTAGCGTCCCAAAGGGACGCTCTTTTTTTAGAATAACTTTAGCAAAAACAGATTTGATTAAACTGTGCAAAGTGACTAAACTGTGCAAAGTGACACTCTGCACAAGGGGGTGGTGAGAGGCTTTGATATTACTGGGCTAATGGGGAGGTTTTTCAAAGATTTCAAAATTTTTTAAATTTTTAAAAATCTTGAACAAAGTAATCAATTTAGCGAGAACGGTTCTCGTTGATGTTTATCATGCTAATGTATGAAATTGATTTTTGGAGTTAAAAAGAGATAAAATAAAATAATATGGCAGAGAAACTCTCCAAAAAAGAAGCAAAAGAAAGAATAGAGAAGTTAAAAAAATTGATTAATCATTATCGATATCTTTATCATGTTTTAAATAAGGAAGAAATTTCTCCTGAGGCTTTGGATTCACTAAAGCATGAACTTTGGCAACTTGAGCAGCAATACCCGGAATTTATCACCCCAGACTCTCCAACCCAAAGAGTTGCTGGGAAACCTTTAGATGAATTCAAAAAAGTTAATCATGAGATACCAATGCTCTCATTGGAGGATATTTTTAATGAAGAGGAGCTTTATGATTGGGAAGAAAGGCTGAAAAAGATAACTCCAAATAGACATTGGGACTATTATTGCGAACTTAAAATGGATGGCTTGTCAGTAAGCCTAATTTATGAAAAAGGAGTTTTAAAAAGAGGTGCCACAAGAGGCGATGGGAAAACAGGGGAAGATGTCACTCAAAATGTAAAAACAATTGAGGCTATTCCTTTATCATTGAGAGAACCGGAGAAAAAAGAGTTTGAAAAAGAAGATTTGCCAAGGGAGCTTTATGATAAGCTTTTAAAGGCAATACAAAATGGGAAAATTGAATTTCGAGGGGAGGTGATAATGACAAAGAAAGTTTTTGAAGAATTAAATAAAAAGTACAAAAAAGAGGGAAAACCGCTTTTATCAAATCCAAGAAATGCTGCAGCAGGATCATTAAGACAATTAGATCCCAAAATCACTGCAGAAAGAAAGTTGGATTGTTATATTTGGCAAATGGTTACAAATATTGGACAAAAAACATACCAAGAAACAATGAAATTGGCAAAATTATGTGGAATGAAAATCGTTTTGGGAACGCATGCCAAAAACCTAAAAGAAGTAATTGAGTTTCATCACCACTGGGCAAAAAATAAAGAGAAACTGCCTTACAATTCCGATGGAGTAGTGGTCAAGGTAAATCAATTAGATCTCTATCCACTTTTGGGTGTTGTTGGTAAGGCTCCACGATACTGGATAGCCTTTAAATTTCAAGGAAAAGAAGCAACCACTAAAATCAAAGATATCGTTGTTCAAATTGGAAGAACAGGTAAAGCCACACCAGTTGCAATTTTAGAACCTGTAAATCTTGAGGGAGTAATTGTTTCCCGAGCAACCTTGCACAATGAAGATGAAATTAAAAGATTGGGGGTAAAAATTGGAGATACAGTAATTGTAAGGAGGGCAGGGGAGGTAATTCCAGAAATTGTTAAAGCTTTGCCAGAACTTAGAACTGGCAAAGAAAGAGAATTCAAAATGCCAAAAAAATGTCCGGTTTGCGGAGCACCACTTAAAAGAAGGGCAGGCGAGGTAGATTATTATTGTACAAACAAAAATTGTTTTGCCACCCAAAAAAGATTTTTATATCATTTTGTTTCAAAAAAAGCATTTGATATAGAACATTTAGGTCCCAAAATTATAGATCAATTAATAGAAGAAGGGTTAATTGAGACCCCAGCCGATATTTTTAAATTAAAAAAGGGGGATTTGGTTCCGCTTGAGAGGTTTGCAGAAAAATCCGCTCAAAATCTAATTGAGGCAATAGAGAAAGCAAAGGAAATACCGCTTGAGCGATTTATATACGCGCTTGGAATTAGACATGTAGGAGAGGAAACAGCAAATATTTTAGCAAGAAAGTTTGGATCAATTGAGAATCTTAAAAAGGCGAGCTTAGAAGAGTTGGAATCTATTCCTGATGTAGGACCTATTGTGGCAAAAAGCATCTATGATTGGTTTAAAAATCCTCAAAATGTAAAATTGGTAGAGGAGCTTTTGAAAGTAGGCGTTAAACCTATTGCTCCTCAGAAGGTAGAGGAAAAGCTAAAAGGGAAAACATTTGTATTTACAGGTAGCCTCAAAACAATGACAAGAGATGAGGCTTCAGAGAAAGTGAGGCTTCTTGGAGGAAAAGTTTCTTCTTCTGTTTCAAGAAATACAGACTTTGTGGTCGTGGGAGAAGAGCCGGGGTCAAAATATGAAAAAGCAAAAAAACTTGGAGTCAAAACCATTTCCGAAGAA
>CAZTTZ010000057.1:0-3539 GCA_964616065.1 uncultured Candidatus Saccharibacteria bacterium
GATAATGCCATTGAGCAAAAGGCATTGATCCTGAATCAAACCAGCAATCAATTACCTCTGGCACTCTCTCCATTATTCCTCCACATTTATCACAAAAGAAATATATATCATCAACATAAGGGCGATGGAAATCTAATTCACCTTTTGAATTGTAAGGAAATATTTTCCAATCAAGTCTTCTTATTTCCCCGGGTTGAATTTTGTGCTTCACTCTAAATTTAGCTGTCTCTATGTCGTTTAACCCTTTTGTTGCTGTTTCCAGCATCAAAAGAGGAGACTCATGACTAACAATAAGGATTTTTTTATTTTTATATTTTTTCTCAAGATTCCTAATAAACTTCAAAACTCTCACACGCACCTGTGAAAAGCTCTCTCCTTTTGGAGCAGGAATTTTAATTCTTTTTAGAGTAAATTCAAATGCACTTAATTTATTTTCTGGATCCCAAAATCTACGCGCTTCTTTGGTAGGTTTCCCATTTAATGCACCTTGATTTACCTCTCGCAGTCTTTTATCATAAAACACCTTTATACCCAATTCCCTACTAATAATTTCGGCTGTTTCTTTACAGCGTCTTAAATCAGAAGAGAAAATGAGGTCAATTCCTAATTTTTTGAGGTCCTTTGCAAGTTTTTGAGTTTTTTTTCTTCCTTTTTTGATAAGAGAAAGCGGCGTTTTTTCAGGGTATGAGGAATAAATTTTTTTGGTTAAGTTTTCAGCGTCTGCGTGCCTTAAGATATAGTATTGATTTGTAGTAAATTTCTGTTTGAGAAGGTCCTTCCTTGAACCAATCACTTTTTGGTTCTTACAATTTTTACAAATCCAAACCGGTAAAGGGGTTCCCCAATACCGCTCTCGCGACAAAGCCCAGTCTTTTACATCTTTTAACCACTCACCAAACCTACCTTCTTTAATATGACTTGGAACCCAATTGATTTTTTGATTATTTTTAAGCAAATCTTTCTTTACCTTTGTCATTCTAACAAACCAGCTCTTTTTTGCGTAATACAAAAGAGGGGTTTTACATCTCCAGCAAAAAGGATAATCATGTTCATATTCTTCTACTTTAAATAATTTCCCTTTCTCTCTTAGATAATCAATAATTAGAGGGTCAGCCTCTTTCACAAACATTCCTTTCCATCTTTTCACTTCCTTTTTAAACTTTCCCTCCTCATCCACCGTTAAAATTATCGGAAATTTTTGGTTTTGACTTTTGAGATTTGAGTTTTGAGTTTTTATAAGTTCCATATCTTCCTCGCCAAAGGCTGGAGCAATATGTACCAACCCTGTCCCCTCTTCTTTGGAGACAAAATCTGCTAAAAGGACTTTGTAAATATTTTTGCCAGAAACTTTTAAATCCAAAACGTCTTTGCCAAATAAAGGCTGGTATTCCAACCCTTCTAGAGCCTTTCCTTTAAACTTTTTGATAACTTTTATTTTCTCCCCTAAAACTTCTTTTCTCGATTCAGCCAAAAGATAATACTCTTTATCTTTTTTTGCCAAAATATAATTAAATTCTGGATGAACTGCAACTGCAACATTTGCCGGCAATGTCCAAGGAGTTGTCGTCCACACCAAAAGATATGTTTTGAATTTTGAATTTTGAATTTTGAATTTATTTAGAATTTGGTGCTTAGAATTTAGAATTTTGAATTTCACATATATAGCTGGTTCTTTGATTTTCTTATAGCCTTGTGCCACCTCATGAGAAGATAGACATGTTCCACATCTTGGGCAATAAGGAACTACTTTATAATCCTGATACAAAAGTCCTTTCTTTGAAATCTCTTTTATTATCCACCAAAGAGTTTCAATATAAGAAGGGTCATAAGTAATATAAGGATTGTCCATATCAAGCCAAAAACCTATTCTTTCAGTTAAGTCCCGCCAGTCTCCTACATATTGCCAAACCGATTTTTTACACTCTTGATTAAATTTATCTATTCCGTATTTTTCGATGTCTTTTTTGTTTTTAAGCCCTAATTTCTTTTCTATTTCTAATTCCACTGGCAAGCCGTGGGTATCCCATCCAGCCTTTCTTAGTACTTTATAACCTTGCATTGTTTTATAGCGACAGATGATATCTTTAAAACATCTTGCCAAAACATGGTGAACTCCTGGTTTTGCATTCGCAGTAGGTGGTCCCTCATAAAAAACAAAATTCCGCTTTTTTCCAAGAAGCGCTTTCTGAAAAATTTTATTTTTTTCCCAGAACTCTAAAGTTTCTTTTTCTTTCTGAACTAATTCCTGTTTCATGTTCTTTCTAATTCTCTAAATTATCACCTTCTTCTGTTTTTTTCAACTAAGCTTACATTTTTGTGGGTAAAGAAATACCCAAGAGTTTTAAGAGATTCCTTAAAACTATTTGCGTGGCCATAACCAAAGCAAGTCGTGCTTTAGTAACTTCTTCCTCTTGTGTTAAAACCCGGCATTCTTGGTAGAATTGATGAAAAGCTCCTGCCAGCTGCGTTGCATAATGTGTTAATCTATGCACCTGATATGACTTTGTTATTTCTTCTACAATGTCGGGGAAAATTATCAATTTTTTAATTAACTCCAATTCTCTTGAATGTGTTAATAACTTTAAATTCTGAGGCTCAATTTTAAGTTTTGAGTTTTTGATTCTGCATCTTCTTAAAATGGAGCAAATTCTTGCATGGGCATACTGAATGTAATAAACTGGATTTTTTTCTGATTGTTCTTTTGCTAAACCTAAATCAAATTCCATATGAGTATCTAGGGCTTTTTGAAGATAGAAAAATCTTGCTACATCAAGCCCAACCTCGTCTATGAGTTCTTTTAAAGTGATAATCTCACCCTTTCTTTTTGAAAATTTCTTTCCGCTTTTTAGCGTAACAATTTGAGAAATTAGAATATCAAAATCTCCCTTAAATCCTAATATTTTCATTACCGCCTTCATTTTTAAGACATGGGCCTGATGGTCTGCTCCCCAAATATTAATAATCTTTTTAAATCCTCTTTTTGCCTTATCTTTGTGATAAACAATATCTGACATTAAATAAGTTGGCTGGCCATTTTCTCTGATAATTACCCAATCTTTTTTATCCCCAACCCTTGAGGTTTTTATCCAAAAAGCACCGTCTTTTTGATAGACTAAACCTTTTCTTTCAAGCCATTTAAAAGTTTTTTTAATCTCACTTTTTTGAAAGAAGTTCTCTTCTTCAATCCAATTGTCAAATTTTATTTTTAGTTCTTTTTCAATGAATTTCTTAATGTCTTTTTGAATTTCATTGGCAAGTAGATATCCAGCCTCTTTCTCATCATCTGCTTTCTTTAATTTTTTTTGGAGTTTTTTAATCTTTTGTCTTAGATAATCGGTTAAATATGCTTTACTTTTCCCTAAAGCCGTTTTCCCTAAAATCTGTATTTGAGTATTGCATCTTGCGTTGTTAATATAATATTCTCTCTCAACTTTGAATCCTGCAAATTCTAAAACATTAGCTAAAACATCCCCAAAGAAAGCACCTCTGCCATTTCCAATATGAAGTTCTCCTGTTGGGTTTGCAGAGATAAATTCGAT
>CAZTTZ010000058.1:0-3524 GCA_964616065.1 uncultured Candidatus Saccharibacteria bacterium
AATTAAATGGTAGATTAGAAGGAAAATATACTACCCCTTCTTATGTGAGGGTGGTGTGGGAAGAAGAAATCGTTCCTACCTGCACCGACTCAGATGGAGGAAAGAATTATTATGTGAAAGGAACTGTTACAGTTGGCAATGTAAAACTTACAGATTTCTGTATAAATTCAAAAACGCTAAAAGAGCACTATTGCGTGGGTAGTAATGCAAGATATTTGAACTATGTCTGTCCCTATGGTTGTGAGAATGGAGCATGTAGAAAGCAACCCTCCCAGCAAGAAGATCCAGTTACAGGCACTCTCTCTTCAGACAAAACTACCGCCAAAACAGGAGAAAACATCACCCTCACAATCTCAGCCCAAGACGATCAAGGAGTTTACAAAGTAATGGCATATTACAAAGGAAGGTGGCACTCAAAATATTGCAACAATGCCAAAGAATGCACAAAGACATGGACATTTACAGAATCAACCCCAGGAACAAGATACTATTATGGTTATGTCTATGGAAGAAAATTAAATGGTAGATTAGAAGGAAAATATACTACCCCTTCTTATGTGAGGGTGGTAATTTCAAGTGGGGGAGGTGAGAATTTGCCTGATTTGGTAATAGAGGATATTTTCTACGAGAGCGTTTATATAAAGGCTAAGTATTGCAATAAAGGAAATGGTTGGAGTAGTTCAGATTTTCTAATTAAATTAAGAAATGAGGCTACAGGTAAAGAGTATGGAGGTAATCCCTATTATAGATTTTCTGTTCCTCAGCCAGGTGAATGTAAAATTACAGGAGGATATAGTCCCGGTCTAATTGGGTTAAATTACGGCCAACAGGCCACAGTTACAGGAATAATTGATTGGGAAAAGAGAGTGAAAGAGTCAAATGAAGAAAATAACAGGTTTACCAAAACAATTGGGGGAGGTTCAGCTACCACCAGTTTAGAAGAAATTTCTTCTCAGATTGCTTCTCTTCAAGAGATTCTTAAGAGATTGATGGATATTTTAAAAAAGCCGTAAGGAAAAAAGGTTGTTGGGGAGGAGGGCGCCCGCTTGCTGCGGGCGCCTTCAATTGACTTTGACTAATTGAAAAATTAAACTAATATGCCAATTGAAAAATCTGCAGGAGCAGTTATTTTTTATAAAAACAAAGAAATTGAATATCTACTTTTACATTACCCTGGTTCAACAAAAAAAGCCAAAGATTATTGGGATTTTCCAAAAGGGCATATTGAAGAAGGAGAGTCAGAAATTGATACAGTGAAAAGGGAGGTATATGAGGAGACAGGATTAAAAGATATAGAAATTCTCCCAAATTTTAAAACGAGTATTAAATACTTCTTTCAAAAAGAAGGGAAGAAAATTTTTAAGATAGTCGTTTTTTATTTAGCAAGAGCCAAGACAAAAGAAGTCAAAATCTCTTTTGAACATATAGGATTTATATGGCTTCCTTTTGATAAGGCATTGGAGGTAGTAACCTATAAAAACGCAAAGGAGGTATTAAAAAAGGCCCACAATTTTTTGGAGGCCTTAGACAAAAAAGTTAAATAAATTACTTTTTTGCTTCCTCAACTATTTTTTCAAAGATTTCTGGGTGTTCATTGGCAAGAGTGGCCAGAACTTTTCTATCAATTTCAATATTTTTTTTCTTTAAAGCCCCCATAAACTTACTATAACTTAACCCCAATTTCCTTACGGCTGCATTAATTTGAACCTGCCACAATCTTCTTTTTTCTCTTTTTTTTGTCCTTCTATCTCGATAAGCATAAGTCCAGGCATGTAAAAGTGCCTCACGTGCCAATTTGAGCTTGCTCTTTCTTCCCCACCTAAATCCTTTTGCATGCTCCAAAACATGTTTTCGTCTTTTTGTGTGAATTGTTCCTCTTTTTACTCTTACCATAATAATCAATAAGCCAAATAGCCAATTAGTTAATAGTCATCATTTAAATTTACTTTCTTTTTGGAAAATACAGAAACCTTTTTATTATTTTTGCCTCAGCTTTTGATAGCTCCACCCACTTTCTTTTTTCTCTTATCAATTTCCTGGGTTTTTTTGCCCGGAAATGGTTTTGGCCTGTAGCTCTTCTTAAAATCTTTCCTGTTTTTGTGATCTTAAATCTCTTTAGAATTGACTTCCTTGTTTTTGCTTTCATGTTGCCCCTTTTTAATTATTAGATAGAAGCCACTTGGAGTCTTTTTTAATTCTTGTTCAATCTCAAAGTCAATATAAGATTTCAAGATTTCTAAAAATTTGTCAATCTTTTCTTTAGCAAACTCTCTTAAACCTTTTTCTCGGCCCCTTAAAAGCATTTCAATTCTTACCCTATCACCATCTTCTAAAAACTCCATAGCTTGTTTTGCTCGAGTCTCCATATCATGGGGAGAGATATTAAACCGTAACCTTATTCCTTTTACCTGTGAACTTTTCTTTTTCTTTTCTTTCTTTTTCTGCTGATACAAAAACTTTCCATAATCAATTAACTTACACACGGGGGGATTGGCTTTGTCAGTAATGAGAATTAAATCTAGAGAACGCTCCTTGGCTAGTTGGAGCGCTTCTTGTTTTGACATTATTCCTATCTGTTGTCCATTTTCGTCTATGACGCGTATAGTGTCTGCCCTTATTTGATTGTTGAGAATAATTCTTTTCTGAATGGTGGAATTTTTTATTTTTGATAATGGAGGCGCCGGGAATCGAACCCGGGTGCAGAAGCTTTACCAAAACACTTCTACAGGCTTATCCTGTTTTTGTGTCGGCCTTAGATTAAAAACAGGCAAAAATTCTAAGACCCAAAGTCCCAAGATATAATTCAGTGTAATTCCTTGGGACAAAGAATTACACCTATCCTGAAATATGACACCTTCTCTTCCTTATCAGGCATCAGGAAGAGGGTGGCCTATGCTTTATGCATAGGCATATGCTGGTTGAAGGTTGGCATTTCTTTTTGAAGAACTAACCCGCCCACAGAGCTACACTCAGTGTAGCGGGTAAACCTGCGTGTTTTGGCTCTGGCTTCTGTCGAATCCTTTCACCCCCAACTATTAAGAAATTCTAAATCCAAAATTCTAAACCCTAAACAATTCCAAATTAAAATTTTTCTTTTATTGCTCTCCTTATCTCCCTTTCTATTTCTCTTTTTTTAATTTCTTCTCTTTTATCCGGTTTCCTTTTTCCTCTTGCAATTCCTATCTCCACTTTGATTTTACCAGCTTTAGTATACAATCTTAAAGGAATGAGTGTCAACCCTTTCTCTTTCGATTTCCCCAAAAGGTATTTAATTTCTCTCTTTTTCAAAAGGACCTTTCTTGCTCTTTCTGGATCATAATCTGAGGGAGCATTTTTGGGCTGATAAGGAGGGATATTTACATTTATAAGATATGGTTCTTCTCCTTTGAAGACCAAAAAAGCTCCTTTAAGGCTTGCCTTTCCTTCTCTTATAGACTTTACCTCTTGCCCATTTAAAACTATCCCTGCCTCAAAAGTGTCAAGGATTTGATAATCAAAACGGGCCCTTTTGTTTTCTGCTAACA
>CAZTTZ010000059.1:0-3453 GCA_964616065.1 uncultured Candidatus Saccharibacteria bacterium
TTAAAAAATCAATTGATAAGACCTTAAACAAGATAACTTTGGCTGATCTTATAACCAAATAATAAATCTCATTAAAATTATTTTTCTCGAAAGGTGTTCCTCGAGAAATGCGTCGCGGAGGCCGAGCGGGCATGGTTTGAGCGGAATCCCGCTCAGCGGGATGAAGCGAAAGAGCGAGGCCGAGCGCCGAGCAGCAGTCGCCTCGCTGGGGCGACTGACTGCGTCATTTCGAGAGGAACACCTGAAGAGTTATGCCAAAACAAATTTATTTAGATTATGCAGCAACAACTCCGATAGACAAAGAAGTTTTAAAAGCAATGATGCCTTATTTAAAAAAGGATTTTGGAAATCCTTCCTCTTTGCATCGTTTCGGCCAGAAAACCCGATCTGCAATTGATGAAGCGCGCAAAAAAGTGGCAAAATTTCTCAACTGCCCTGAAAGCGAAATTATCTTTACAGGTTCTGCAACCGAAGCAAACAACTTAGCAATTTTTGGTGTGGTGAGAGCTTTAAAAAAGAAAGAGATAAAGCCTCACATTATCACCACAAAAATTGAACATCATGCAGTCCTACACCCCTTTGAGGAATTAGAAAAAGAAGGGGTTGAAGTGAGTTTTCTTGCTCCAAACAAAGAAGGAATTGTTGAGATTGACGATATACAAAAAGCTATTAAAGAGAATACTGTTTTTATTTCAATAATGTATGCAAACAATGAAATTGGAACCATACAACCGATCCAAAAAATTGGCAAGCTCATTACTCGGCTTAACAAAAACCGCAAGCATAAAATTTATTTTCACACTGATGCGGTTCAGGCTGTAAATTATTTAGACTGTAATGTAAAAGAGTTAGGGGTGGGTCTTTTAACTCTCTCTGCTCACAAAATTTATGGCCCAAAGGGTGTGGGGGCGCTTTTTGTAAAGCAGGGTACACCAATAGAACCAATCATTTATGGCGGAGGACATGAGTTTGGGTTGCGCTCGGGTACTGAAAATGTTGCCGGAATTGTAGGACTGGGTAAAGCAATAGAGTTGGTAGAAAAGCATAAAAACGATATTAAAAGAATAAAAAAATTGCAGGATAAAATTATCGAAGAGGTTTTGAAAATTCCTAATACAAGGCTAAACGGCTCAAGAGAAAAACGGTTGCCAAATAATGTAAATATAAGTATCTCCGGAGTTGAGGGAGAATCGCTTGTAATTGCTTTGGATCAATACGGTATCGCGGTTTCAACTGGCTCTGCTTGCTCGTCAAAAGAACTAAAACCTTCTCATGTGCTTTTAGCAATTGGACTTTCTCCAAAAGAGGCTCATGGCTCTTTGCGAATCACTTTAGGGCGATTTACTACCGAAGAAGAAGTGGATTATTTCTTAAAGATTTTACCAAAAGTAGTCAAAAGATTAAGGGAGATTTCTCCTTTTTAGAATTTAGAAAATATTAACCAGAATGTCTCTCGCTCAGCTGCGCCTACTCTGCTAAGCCTCGCTTCGCCCCCCCACATAATTAATATGTGGGGGCTCGCTCGGCTAAGCAGATGTAGATCCCACTGCCTACCCGAGGCTGAGCGAGAGACATTCTACGGTAATATCTTAAAATGAACAAAAAACAATTTACACTTTATTCTAAGAAAGTTCTTGAGCATTTCCAGCATCCAAGAAACTATGGCAAAATGAAAAATCCCGACGGAGTCGGTCAGGCGGGAAATATTAGGTGTGGCGATGTAATGTATCTTTATATCAAAGTTGGAAAAAGGAAAAATGGAAAGGAATATATAAAGGATGTAAAGTTTCAAACTTATGGTTGTTTGGCGGCAATTGCATCATCGAGCATTTTAACCGAGCTTGTTAAAGGAAAAACTTTGGAAGAAGCAATAAAAATTGACAGAAACTTAATTATTAAAAAATTGGGAGGACTGCCCCCGATTAAAACTCACTGCTCGGTATTGGCAACCGATGCTCTATTAGAAGCAATTCATGATTATTTAACCAAACATAAAAAACCTATTCCCAAGTTTCTAAAAGAAAAACACAAACAAATCGAAAAAGAAAAAAGAGAGATTGAAAAAAGATACAAAGAATGGATTAAGTTTGAGGAAAACTTACAAAAAGATGACAAAGAAAAATAAAAAAGTAGTTGTAGCAATGTCTGGGGGGATTGATTCTTCGGTGGCGGCAGCCTTGTTAAAAAAGGCTAGTTTTGATGTTATAGGGGTTTTTATGATTTTTTGGCAAGAAGGCTCTCAAAACCAAAGATGGAACAAATGTTGTTCACCAGAAGCACAAATGAGAGCAAGGGAGGTAGCAAAAAAATTGAACATCCCTTTTTATGTTCTTGATTTAAGAGAAGAGTTTAAAAAGAAAATTGTCGATTATTTTTTAAAAGAAATTAAAAAAGGCGTTACTCCCAATCCTTGCGTTGAATGTAACAGATTCATTAAGTTTGGAATTCTATTTCAAAAAGCAAAATCTTTTGGGGCTGATTTTTTAGCCACCGGGCACTATGCCCGCAAACGCGAATTAAAAATTAAAAATGAAAAATTAAAAATTGCTTATAAGTTATTTAGAGCAAAAGATAAAGAAAAAGACCAATCTTATTTTTTGTGGAGGTTAACTCAAAAACACCTCAAACATATTATCTTTCCCTTGGGCAATCTTACAAAAGAAGAAGTAAGAAAGTTGGCTCAAAAATTTAAATTACCTGTTTCGGGAATTCCTGAATCTCAAGAAATCTGCTTTATTGGAGGTTCGCTTGAGGAATTCTTAAAAAAATATTTAAAGCCCAAACCCGGAAAAATCGTCAACAAAGAAGGAAGAGTTTTAGGAAAACATCAAGGATTAATTTTTTATACAATTGGCCAGAGAAAAGGAATTGGTTTATCCGGCGGACCTTATTATGTGTTTGAAAAAGATACAAAAAACAATCTTTTAATCGTTACAAAAAACGAAAAAGATTTATACAAAAAAGAGTTAATTGCAAAAGAAGTAAATTGGATTGCTGGTTCCCTTCCTCAATTTCCGACCAGAATTAAAGCAAAAATTAGATACCTTCATAAACCTGCTTCTGCAACTGTTTTCCCTTACCCCCCCTCTTCACGAGACCGGGTCTCGTGGGTTAAGGTTATTTTTGATAAGCCCCAAAGAGCTATTACCCCAGGCCAATCTGTGGTATTTTATAAAAGAAATGAGGTTTTGGGAGGAGGGATTATTGAAAAAATTTCCAAGCACCAAATTCCAAATTCCAAATAGGTCTAATCATTAATACTTGTAATTTAGTCATTCGAATTTGGAGATTATTTGGAATTTGGATATTGGGATTTGGAATTTTAAATCTATGGATTTTGTAGTTTGTCATTATCATGAAATAGGGCTCAAAGGCAAAAATAGAGATTTTTTTGAGAAAAAACTTGTTGAGAATATAAAAAAGGCAATAGAGCCTGAGTTTTTTGATTGGGTA
>CAZTTZ010000060.1:0-1521 GCA_964616065.1 uncultured Candidatus Saccharibacteria bacterium
CAAAATTCAAATCTCAAATCTCAAAATGAATAATTTTGTATTTTATTAATTTTGAATTTTGAATTGTCATTTTGAATTTTGAATTTTGAATTTTGAATTTTTAATCAAACTTCTCTCCTTTATAAATCCAGACCTTTACTCCAATTACTCCATAGCTGCAAAATGCTTGAGCAAAACCGTAATCAATATCTGCTCTCAAAGTCTGTCGGGGCAATTTTCCTTTCTGGAGCCACTCTCTTCTTGCAATCGTCACTCCATTTAACCTACCTGAAACCTCAATTTTTGCCCCTTTTACTTCTTTATAGCTTGTTACTTTATCCAAGGCTTGTTTTAAAACTCTCCTGTAGGGAATTCTTTTTTCTAATCTTTGGGCAACCCATTGGGCAACTAAATTTGCATCAACCCATGGATTTCTTACTTCTTTTATTTCTAATTGGATCTGGCGCTTCTCATCTTTGAGAGGACTTTTCCTTAAAATTTCTCTCAAAACTGCTTTCTGTAACTCTTCTACTCCCCTACCTCCCCTTCCGATAATTAACCCGGGTCGAGCGGTATGTATTAAAATTAACATTTTACCTGGAGATCTTTCAATCTCTATTTTAGACAACGCAGCATCTTTTAATTTCTTTGTTAAAAACTCTCGAATAATAAAATCCTCTTCTAAATATTTAGAGAAATCTTTATTACTGAACCATCTTGAATCCCAATTTTCGATATATCCTAGCCTTAGTCCTTTTGGATGCGCTTTATGAGCCATAATAATAAATTCAAAATTCAAATCTCAAAATGCAAAATACTCTCATATTTTATTTTTTTTAATTTTGGATTTTGAATTGTCATTTTGAGATTTGAGATTTGAATTTTGAGATTTAGTTTTGGCCTCTTTTAAAACTAATGTGATGTGGCTTGTTCTCTTTAAAATCAAATCTGCTCTGCCCCTTGCTCTTGGCATCCATCTTTTATACTTTGGACCTTCATCAACAGTAATTTTGGAAATATAAAGATTTGACGGATCAAGTTGGAAATTGTTTTTTGCGTTGGCAATAGCAGAATTTAACAATTTTTTTAAAGGTAAAGCAGCTTTCTTTCTTGTAAAATCTAAAATTACCAGTGCTTCATTTACCGGCTTTTTTCTTATCAAATCTGCTACAAGCCTTACTTTTCGAGGAGCAATTCTTAAATATCTCAATTTTGCGACAACTTCCGGCATATTATTCTTTCATTTTTTCTTTTTCTTTAGCTTTTGCCTCCAATTCTCTTTGCATCTTTCCACCGTGCCTTATAAACTTAGTTGTAGGTGCAAACTCACCAAGTTTGTGCCCTATCATTTCTTCTGTCACTTTGACCGGAATAAAATCTTTACCATTGTGAACCAAAAAGGTATACCCTATCATCTCAGGAATGATTGTACAATCTCTTGCCCAAGTCTTAATGCTCATCTTATCATCAGGCTTAATTTTCTTTATCTTTTTCAATAATTTTTGATCAATATATGGACCTTTTTTCAGCGATCTTGCCATA
>CAZTTZ010000060.1:1621-3428 GCA_964616065.1 uncultured Candidatus Saccharibacteria bacterium
GGTAAAATCTCAATTTTTTGACCTTCTTTAATCTCCACAATTGCCTTTTTATATCCTTTTCGCCACCCTTCAATCCTGCCTCGTCTTCTTTTTTTCTTTGGCACTTTTACAATTCTCACTTTCTCAACTTTAACCCCATAAAGCTCTTCAATTGCTTTTTTAATCTCTATCTTGTTGGCATCCGGAGCTACTTTAAAGACATACTGATTCTCTTTTTCTGCAAGCAAAGTTGCTTTTTCTGTAATATGAGGCGCTACAATATATCGCCATGCCACTGTCGTTTTTACTTCTCCTTCTCCTTTTCCTTTTCTTGCTGGTTTTTCTTCTGTAGCCTTCTCTTTTGCCTCTTTTGTTTCTTTCTCTTCTATTTTTTCTTTTTCTACCTTTTTTGCCACCTCAACTGCCTCCGGCTTTTTGGGTCCTTTTTCTTCTTTTTTTCTTTTTAAAAATTTAAACGGTGTCATAGTTATTTTAAAAATGTTTCTTTGATTACCTTGACAGAATCTTTTAATAAAATCAAGTGTTTGTAGTTGAGTAAATCCAAAACATTTAAATTTCTTGCTTCTTCTATTTCAACATCAGGTAAATTTCTTGCAGCTCTCTCAATTATTTCATTTTTCTGTGGTAAAGCAATTAGAACTTTACCTTTTTTTAATAATTTTTCTCTTAAATTTTTTATAACCTCTGCCATAAGTTTTGTTTTTGGTGCCTCCAGTTCCAACTTATCCAAAACAAACAACTCTTTATCTTTCAGTTTTCCTGAAAGAACACAAAATAAAGCTAACCTTTTCATCTTTTTTGGAATCTTTTTCTCGTATTTCTTTTCTTTTCTTGGTCCATGAGTTACTCCCCCGCCTACCCAAATTGGCGATCTAATTGATCCATGTCTTGCTCTACCTGTGCCTTTTTGGGGCCAAGGCTTTCTTCCCCCTCCTCTTACCTCACTTCTATCTTTTGTATGTGCCCAAGCCTTTCTTTGATTTGCCATCATTGAAACGGCCACCTGATGAATTAAATCAGGATTTATTTCTCTTTCAAAAATTTCTTTTGGTAAAACCGTTGTTCCTACCTCTTCTCCTTCTTGGTTATAAACCTTGACCTTCATAAGATTTAAAGTTTATCGTTTACTGTTTATGGTTTGAATCTCAAGCAGTGTTCCCCTTCTTCCCGGTACCCCTCCTTTTATGACAAGCAAATTCTTATCTTTATCAATATCAACGATTTCTAAATTTTTAATTGTTACTCTCTCTCCTCCCATTCTTCCAGGCATTTTCTTACCTTTAATTACTCTCTGTGGGAAAGATGAGCCAATTGAACCCGGTTTTCTTTCTTCATGTTTAACTCCGTGCGTTTTGTTTCTTCCAGAAAATCCCCATCTTTTTACAACTCCCTGAAACCCTTTCCCTTTTGAGACACCTGAAATTTTTACTCTCTCTCCCGGTTCAAATTGAGAAACATCAATTATATCTCCCACTTTAAATTTTTCAACTTCTTCTGTCCTAAATTCTCTTAAAAATCTGAAAGGCTTATCTTTCTGGGTCTTTTTAATCTTTTTTTCTTTTTCAATTTTTTCAAATCCAATTTGAACTGCTTTGTATCCGTCTTTTTCTTCAGTTCTAATCTGGGTAACCACACAAGGTCCTGCCTCAATTAAAGTTACAGGAGTTGCTTTTCCTTCTTTCCAAATCTGAGCCATTTTTAATTTTTTCCCCAAAATAAATGCTGTCATGTTGCTCCAAATAAATAAAGAAAAAAGCGAGGAAAGCAATTTTTAGGAGCATCCGCAGGCAAAATTGCATGGTTTCTC
>CAZTTZ010000061.1:0-3409 GCA_964616065.1 uncultured Candidatus Saccharibacteria bacterium
AAAATATTGGGTGAAGAATTATTTTCAAGTAGATCTCCAAGATTACTTTGAAGATCCAATTGGTCATTATATTTTAACCTTTTATCATCCCGAATATATCTATTCCATATGGAAATGGGAAAAAGGAGAAAAAATACCACAGTTGGCTTATGAGAGAACTTATATTACGGTGACAAATCTAGGAGTGGCAGAGAAGAAAATTCTTCCGGAAGTAATTGGCAGACCTGATATGGCTCAATTAGGTGAAAAAGAAATGCAACAGCTAAAAAATCTTTATTGGGTCACTAATTTATCTAGTTTAGAACCTGTTGAAAATGCAAAAATCTCTCTTTTTGATGAAAATTTAGCTCTTAAAGGAACTTATTACACCAACAAAGAGGGAATTACCTTAACAAAGGTAATACCCAAACTTGAGGGAGTTATTGTTCAAAAAGGAAAGGATAGCACAATACTTTTTTCTTCAACCAGTCGGCTGAATTGGGGAAGTCATGTTTATATGTCAAAGAGAGTATACTTATATACTGATAAACCCATTTATCGTCCAGGACAAAAGGTTTATATAAAAGGAATCTACAGAATAGGGTTTGATGGGAATTGGCAGACTCTTCCCGGCCAAAAGGTAAATCTCAAAGTTTATAACTCAAAGAACGATGAAATATTAAATGAGGAGTTAGAAATAGATGAGTTTGGCACTTTTAATACAGAACTTATATTGGAAGAGAAAGCGCCGCTAGGCAATTATAGGGCATGTGTATATTACAATTGTACTTATTTTGACGTACAAGAATATATTCCTACACCTTTTGAAGTGAAAGTTTTAACAGACAAGGATGAGTATATTTCAAAAGATAAAATAAAGGTTGATATTGAAGCTAATTACTATTTTGGCGTGCCCTTGGAGGGAGGAGAAGTAACATATACAGTTGCAAGTCAGAATTATTATTTTGACAAATATCAAGGCGAATATTTACATTTTGGCAAAGAAATTAATTATTGGAGAAGGTACCCTTATGGCGACAAATTTCTTTTTAGAGGTAAATTATCACTTTTAGAAGATGGGAAAACTTCATTTACCAAAGTATTTGATATTGATAAGTTATTTGCAAATGAAGATGAAAAAAGAAGCAAAATTATTGTGGTTGATGTAACAGTAAAGGATTCACAAGGAAGATCTGTCTCTGCTCAAAAATCTTTTATTCTACATAGAGGAGAATACTATATTGGTCTTAAACTTGATAAATATTTTCTTGAAAAAGGTCAGAAAACTCAGATGAAAGTCAAGACAGTTGATTTTCAAGGCAATCCGAAAAAAGTTAATAATCTAACCTTATCGATTTATAAGATAAATTGGGTTTGGGAAAAACGACAAGAGGCCGGAGGAGGATATGGTTATAAGTGGGAGAAAAAGAAAGAGCTAGTTTCCGAATATAAGTTTTCTACAGATAAAGAGGGAAATTACTCAAGAGAATTACAATTTGATGAAGAGGGAGAATATGAGATTACAATTCAAGGAAAAGATAAAAGAAATAATTTAATTCAGTCTACTTATTCAATTTATGTTTATGGAGAGGGAAGCGTATCTATTCCTCCCACTACTGATACCAAACTACAGATAGAAGCGAAGGAAAGAACATTAAATGTTGGAGAGACAGGAGAGATAGTTATTAAGTCTCCTTATAAAGAGGCAAAAGCCTTAGTTGCTTTGGAGAGAGGAAAAATTTTTGACTATCAGATTATTGATATCAAGGGCAATCTTTTTAAATATCAATTTCAGGCGAAGGATGAATATATACCCAACATCTTCCTCTCGGTGCTTTTGCAATCAACAAAACCTGAGGTGAAATTTGGGTCGGTTGAGTTTCAAATTGACACCAAGAAAAAAGAATTAAAGATTGAAGCAAAGACAAATAAACAATTTTATTTACCAGGTGAGGAGGTAACATTAGACATCCAGGTTAAAGATTTTCATAACAATCCTGTTGAAACAGAGCTATCTGTTGCTGTAGTAGATGTTAGTGTTTTAGCTTTAAAAGGCAATCCAAAGAAAAATCCGGTTGTATTTTTCTATGGGGGATTTCCATTAAGAGTAATTACCTCCTCAAATTTAAAAAATATTTTAATAGAGACAAAAATTCCAACAAAAGGAGGAGGAGCAAGCGCACCCGAGGTAGAGCTGGCCAAAAAAGCAAGAGGAGAGTTTAGAGAAACTGCCTATTTTAATGCTCGGGTGAAAACCGATCGATCCGGTAAAGCACAAGTAAAGTTTACTTTACCAGATAATTTAACAACCTGGCAGACAGAGGTTCTGGGGGTTACCAAAGATACTAAATTAGGTGTAAATTATAGTAAGTTTATAACCAAAAAAGATTTAATGGTGGTACCTTTAAAGCCTCGGTTTGTGGTTCCGGGAGATCAATTTTACATTGGGGCTAAAATCTTTAACCAAACCAACAGAAGACAACAAATTGAGCTTGAGTTTAAGAGTTCAACCTTAATTCTGAAAGAAAAGACAAATAAAAAGAGCGTTTCAATTGATGCAGGCAAGACAGATACTCTATATTTCTTTGTTGAAGCACCCAAATTAATGGAAAAAGGCGAACATAAGTTTACTCTTTTAGCAAAAGGGTCTGGCGTTGAAGATACAGTCATTCAATATATACAAATTACACCTGATGATACCTATGAAACAGTTGCCACGGCAAACTACACTCAAGATAGCCTCTCAAAGGAGTATGTTTTCTTGCCAGATAATATCCTAAAAGACAAAGGGGAGGTAAAGATAAATGCCTCAGCTACATTGGCTGTCTTTCTTTCAGATGCACTAAATTATTTAATTAGATACCCTTATGGCTGTGCGGAGCAAATTGCCAGTAAGCTTAATGCATTGGCAATTGTAAAACAAGGTTTAAATTTGCCAAACTTACAAGAGAAGTTTCAATTAGAGAAAGTTCGATATGAGGGAAAAGAATATACGATTGAAGAAATTGTAAATATAGGTCTTTCAAAGCTTTATGATCAACAGAGAGCAGATGGAGGATTTGGATTCTGGGATTACGGAAGATCAAACTTCTATTTAACTCTTCATGTAATTGAAGCCTTAGAAAATCTAAAATTAGCAGGATTTAATGTAAATGAGGCTGTCATTGAAAAAGCAAAAGAGTATGTAAAGACCCATCTTTCTACACAGATAGATTTAAATAGAGATAAAAGTACTATAATTTTGGTAGCCTATATATTGTTTAAGAACCAAAAGGCAGTTGATGATCCATTAATACAAAACCTCATTCAACAGTTTGCTAGAGATGATACATACATATATGAGTATGCTTCTAACGCCTCCCTGGCTCAGCTGGCGATTCTCCTTACAAAAGGATTTGAGCCACAATTGCAAGAAAAAATCTATAATGTT
>CAZTTZ010000062.1:0-3290 GCA_964616065.1 uncultured Candidatus Saccharibacteria bacterium
GTTTTTAAAGGAGAAATTTTTGCTTTTCTTGGGCCAAACGGAGCAGGGAAGACCACTACCATAAAAATGTTGACAACCCTTTTAAAACCCTCCAGTGGCACTATTTTGATAAATGGATACGATGTTATCAAATATCCTCATAAAGCCCGTAGTTCTTTTGGCATTGTTTTCCAAGACCCCAGTTTAGATGATCAACTTACTGCTTTAGAAAATATGGAATATCATGGAGTTATATATAAAGTGCCCAAAAAAATTCGAAGTTCACGGATTAAACAGTTACTCAAATTTGTCGAGCTTTGGGATCGAAGAAATGATTTAGTTAAATATTTCTCGGCCGGTATGAAGCGACGCTTAGAAATTGCCCGAGGACTTTTACATCATCCAAAAATTCTATTTCTTGATGAACCGACTTTAGGACTTGATCCTCAAACTAGAACTCATATTTGGGATTATATTAGGAATTTGAATAAGGAAGAGGGAATTACCATTTTTTTCACTACCCATTATATGGATGAAGCAGAAAAATTGGCAGAGAGAATTGCTATTATTGATCACGGAAGAATTATTGCCCAAGGAACCCCAGAGGAATTAAAATCGAAAACTCAGAGTAATTCATTAGAAGAAGCCTTTCTGCTTTTTTGTGGCAGAGAAATTCGAGATCAAGAAGCTACAAGTATTGAGAGAATGCGGCTTAGAAGAAGAGCCTCAAGAAAATAATCAAAAATATGGGAGTTATCTACATTCTCTGGTTAAGACAACTTAAAAGACATTTTCGATCAAAAGCACGGCTGATAGGTTCTTTAGGACAGCCCCTGCTTTTTCTTTTTGCTTTAGGGTTTGGTTTAGGTCCTGTATTTCAACAAGCAGGAAGAGGTAATTATATTCAATTTCTGGTGCCTGGGGTGATTGCTATGACAATTCTTTTTACTGGAGTTTTTTCAGGTATTGAAATTATTTGGGATAAACGTTTTGGATTTTTAAAAGAAACATTAGTAGCGCCAATTTCTCGTTTTCAAATTATGATTGGGAAAACCTTAGGAGGGGCCACGGTAGCTATGATTCAAGGACTGATTGTTTTAGGAATTTCCTCTTTGATTGGATTTAAAATAGAAAACCCTAGTCTGTTACCTTTGATGTTTCTCTTTATGTTTCTTATTGCTCTCCTTTTTACCGCGTTTGGAACGGCTATTGCCTCTGTTTTAGAAGATATGCGTGGGTTTCAATTGATTATGAATTTTTTAGTAATGCCACTATTTTTTCTTTCCGGCGCTCTTTTCCCACTAGAAGGACTTCCGAAGGTTATAGTCATTATTTCGAAGATTAATCCACTTTCCTATGGGGTTGATGCTTTAAGAGCAGTAGCTGTAAATGGCAGTTACTTTGGATTATTCAATGACTTTTTAGTTTTAAGCGTAATAACTTTTATTCTGCTTATAATTGGAAGCTACCTTTTTTCTAAAATTCAGATTTAAATAGGAATTAAAAAGAGGAAATGACTTTCTAGGGGGAGAAGAGTTTGACGATCTTAAAGGAGAAATGATACCTTTAAAGTAGGGGATATAATTAATCTTTAACTACTATGAGAAATAAAAAAAGAGGAATTTTATTCACAATAGGAATAATTCTTCTTATTGGATTAGGTGTTCTTTGCTTTGAATTAGTAACTCATTTTTCAAAATCTCCCTCTAAACCTATTTATACGGCTGTCAATCAAAGAGGATTAAACCTTCTTGATCCCTCCAAATTCTTATCCCCCTCTACCAAAGGAATGATGTTGCTTATTGAATTTCATGAGGACATTACTGGCCTTTCTAACTTTGTGCATATGGCATCTCAGAGAGGTATTCCTACAGTGTTATTGGTAGGAGGAGAGTTCATTGAGGAACACTGTGAAGAATTGAAAGCGTTGAAAAAATTGGGAATGGAAATTGGAGCGGGGGTAAATTCAAAACCATTTTGGGATCTGCCTTATGAAGAGCAGTTTAATCTTATAAAAGAGACCAAACAAATATTTGAAAATTGTTTTGGGGAGGAGTTAAAAATGTTTAATTCCAGATATTTTGCGTATGACGAAAATACATTAAAAGCAGCACAAAATTTGGGTATTAAATATATCTTTGCCAGGGGCACCACGGGAGAAAGATGTACTGTTTATAAGCCCAAAGAATATGATGTAAAAATAATTTCAGTCTCCAATATAAACTCTCCTAAATTTGGAACAGGTAGTTTGTGTGATTATAGTTATTGGGCTAGAGCAGGAACGCCAGAAGATTTCGAGAAAAAACTTTTTGATTCTCTTAAATATGATAAAATTTGCCCTGTCTCCCATACTTATTTAGGAGGGATGAAAAAAGGATGGAACGATGCTTATTTGAAATTTTTTGATAATACTGATGTAGAATGGGTTTCGTTAGATGAGTTTGCTAAAGAGCCAGATTTAGTTCTTTCTTATTCTGAAATTCCTCAAAATAGAGAAGTACAATACGTTCAACCAAAGCCTCTAATACCTCTTGAGGAAACTGAAAATGTTAATAATCCCTGCGGGATTGAAGAATTAATAGAAGAAATAACGGAAGAATCACAAGAGAGCCCGGAATCTGATTTATTTGGCGAATATAAGATAGTAATGTTTCACAATAACCAAGGGCCAATGTGTTTACAGGCAAAAGAGTTTTTTGAGGAGCACAATATAAAGTTTAAAGAAGTTTTAACTACGGATGAGAATTTTGCTGAGTTATTAGCAAAGTACAGAAGAAATAGGCCAACCAGTAAAGGAGTTTCAAGTTCATACGGGTTTTATCCTTTTATCTTCACCGAAGAAGCAAGTTATTCTGGATTTAACGAAGAAATAGCAAATGAACTTCTTGAGTACATAAATAAGTATCGATAATACCAATTTTGGAATTTCCGAATCAAAGATTAGGTTAATTAAGAGATTCGAAAAAGGAAATAAGATTTCTGAAATTGGAATTTTTTAAAACAAAAATGTAAAAAAATATGATTAAATTTGAAGATTTTAAAAAATTAGATTTGAGAGTGGGGAAGATTGTTGAGGCAGAAAAGGTGGAAGGGTCTGAGAAATTGATAAAACTAAAGGTAGATATTGGGGGAGAAGAAAGACAATTGGTAGCAGGAATTGGAAAAGTTTATTCGCCGGAGGATTTAATTGAAAAAGAAATAATAGTTCTTGCAAATCTTGAGCCTAAAGTATTATTTGGAATAGAGAGCCAAGGAATGCTTCTTGCAGCAGAAGATGGAGAAAATATTTCTCTTTTGATGCCAGATAAAGA
>CAZTTZ010000063.1:0-3178 GCA_964616065.1 uncultured Candidatus Saccharibacteria bacterium
GGCCAGAACATCTTTTTTTCTTGCCTTAATATTTCTTCTGGCGATAATTCTTCCCTCAACTTGAGCCTGGATTGGCAATCTAAATTGTTGAGGAGGAATATTTTCTTTTAGAAGTTCTACCATTCTCTGTGCCTCTTTTTGGGCTAATTTCCTTGGCACTATTTTTGAAAGTGATTCTTCTACTTTTCCTCCAATTAAGAATTCTAACTTCACTAAATCTGCCTCTTTGAAATCCAATAATCTATAATCCATAGAAGCATACCCTTCGCTCACACTCTTTAACTTATCATAAAATCCAATAATCACCTCTCTTAGGGGCATCTTTAATTCTAAAACAACTCTCTCTCCTAAAGTTTCGAAAATTGGATTTTTATTTTGAATAAGGACTAAAACATTGCTTAAAAATTTCTGAGGAACAATAATCTTAACTTCTGCAAAACGTTCATATATTTTTTGAATCTGTGAATAATGAGGCCAGTCTTTTGGGCTATAGATTAATACTTCTCTATTATCTTTTGTAAGAATTTTATACGCCACAGAAGGAGAGGTAACTATCAATTCTAATCCAAATTCTCTTTTTAGCCGCTCAACTGTAATTTCAGCATGCAAAACTCCCAAAAAACCACACCTAAAACCTTTGCCCAGCATTGATCTTGTCTCTGGCTCAAAAAATAAGGAGGGATCATTAAGTCTAAGACATTCCAGAGCGTCTTTTAAATTTAGCCAGTTAGCAGTTTTCTCAGGAAAAACGCTTGCGAAAACAACAGGTTTTGGTTCTTTGTATCCTGGATAAGGTTTTACTTTTTCTTTAAACTCTGTTTGTACAATTGTTTGCCCAATTCTTATCTTTGATGGATCTTTAACCCCCAAGGCAATGTATCCAATTTCCCCCGCTTGTAAAAAATCTGTTTTTTGTAATTGAGGCAAAAACCATCCTACTTCTTTTACTTTTGTTACTAGATTCTGTTGCATTATATATACGGAATCATCTTGGCTTACCTTGCCATCAAAAATGCGCACATAGGCAATTACCCCAAGATAAGGATCATATTTTGAATCAAAAATTAAGGCTTTAAAAGGTGGCTTAAAATTTCCTTTTGGAGGTGGTACCTTTTTTATAACCTCTAATAACAGATTCTCTACATTTGTCCCTTTTTTGGCAGAAATTTTAAAAACATCTTTTTTTTGGATATTCAAAATTTTAGCTATCTCGCTTTGGGTTTCCTCAATTTGGGCTTGAGGTAAATCAATCTTATTTACTGCCGGAATAATTACCAGTCCTTCTTTTTGGGCTAATTCCAGATTTGCCAAAGTTTGAGCCTGAATACCTTTTGTAGCATCTACCAAAAGTATTGCTCCCTCGCAAGCAGACATTCCACGGGAAACCTCATAAGAAAAGTCAACATGGCCTGGGGTATCTATCAGGTTCAGAATAAATTCAGCATTGTCTCTTCTCCAAACCATGCGGACAGGTTGCATTTTTATTGTAATTCCTTTTTCTCTCTCCAAATCCATCATATCTAAAAACTGGGGATGCATTTTATCCTTTGCAACTGTCTGAGTAATTTCTAAAAACCTGTCAGCTAAAGTTGACTTTCCATGATCAATATGAGAGATGATACAAAAATTTCTGATGTTTTTAATCTCCATATTTTATATTCCTTCTCTCCCTTTTCTCTCATCCCCTATCCTCTGGGGACAAGGCGAATTATCTTTTTTAATATCATTTTTGCTTCTTCTAATTTCAAAATGTAAGCAAAAAAGAAATAAATTAAAACCCCTATTCCACCTGCAGAAATACTCTGTAAGAATACTCCAACCCAACTCTGCATACTTACAAATTCAGCAACAAAATGAAGAATTAGATACACAAAAACTGACATTACAATTGAAGAAAAAATGATTTTACAAAATGAAACCCAAATTTGTCTCAGCTGGAAATTTCCTATCTTTTTATAAAGGAAAAATAAAAGTAAACTCAACTGCAATATCCCAGAAATTGAAATAGCCAAAGGAAGGCCTATCACTTTGATATTAGTAATTCCTCTTAGTTTTAAAAAAGTTACAAAAAAATTATAAAAAGAATTCTCAAAACCCAGCAGCCATATAAACAAAAAAGCAAAAAGGATGTTTAAACTCAGAGAAAATACGCTAATAAAAAGTGGTGTCTTTGTATCCTGCAAAGCAAAAAAGGCTCTTGTAAAAAGAGGAATTAAAGAATAAGCAAAAATACCAAAAGCAAACAAACCCAGAGAGCCAGCAGTAAGTCTTGTTGCAAGCCAGTCAAATTTTCCAGTTCCCAAAATTAACCTTATAATTTGAGCCCTTAAAAGAAAAAGCAAAAAACTCAAAGGAATAGTTAAAAATAAAACCCGCCTGCAAGTTAAGGCCAAACTTTTTGTAAATTTTTCTCTCTTATTTTCAGCCTCCAAGCGCGCCAAAAAAGGATAAGCAGCCACAGCAAATGAGCCTCCAATAACTCCAATTGGTAAAGACCTAAAATGTTCAGCCAAATTAAAAATAGCTATACTCCCTACTCCGATTGTTGAGGCTATTGCAGTGATAACAATTAAATTAAGGTGGGAGGCTACAGCAGAAATTGTTCTCGGAATCATTAATCTTATAATTCGTTTCAAACCCGAGGAAAACAAAGAAAAAACTGGTTCCCAGCGAAACCCACAATGAATAGCAGAGGGTAGTTGGCAAAACCAATGTAAAAAAGCTCCCAAAACAACACCAAAGGCTAATCCTTTTAGCCCAAAAATAGGTGCAAAAAGCACAATTCCAATAATTATTCCTACGTTGTAAAGAACCGGTGCTAATGCATAAACTAAAAATCGTCTAAAATACTGAAGGATGCTGGCTAAAATATTTGAGATGCCAAAAAATATGGGGGAAAGAAACATTATCCTTGTAAGAGCCACCGTCATTGCTTTATTTGTCTCATCAAACCCAGGCACAATAAATTTTATAAAATAAGGAACAAAAATAATTAAGACTAAGCAGATTAAGATTGAAAAAAATAAAAATACATTTAAAACATTACTTGCTAATCTCCAAGCTTTTTCTTTGTCTTTTTTATAATATTCTGAAAAAATAGGTAAAAATGCAGCAATAATTCCTCCTGAAATTAAAAGCCCAAAAATTAAATTAGGAATTCTGAAGGCAGCATAATAAA
>CAZTTZ010000064.1:0-3140 GCA_964616065.1 uncultured Candidatus Saccharibacteria bacterium
AAGTGGCTGAGTTATTGAGTTATCAAGTGGCTGAGTTATTGAGCTAATTTGTCAAATAGTCAATCTGTCAATTAGTTAAATATTCAAACCATGGAATACTCTCTGCCTCAATTTTTAGAAATAAAACCAAAAATTGCTGGTCCTTTTACCTTCCATCAATTGGTATGGATTGGGGGTCCGTTTTTGATTATCTTAATCATGATCGCAAGCGGGGTGAAACTTTCTAAAATAATTTTGATAGGAATTCCTTTAATGGTTTTTGCAGTCTATTTTGCCTTTGGAAAAATAAAAGGGTTTCCGGTACCAACAATTTTAGGAAGGGCTTTTTCGTACCTTTTTAGAGTAAAAATATTTGTTTGGAAACAACGCACTACTCCCCCGCCAACTTTGCCAAAGAAAGTAGTTAAAAAGGAAGAAAAGCCGCCCACCCCAGAGGCAACTTTAAAATTAGCCGAGGGAAGTAGGCTTAAGAAATTAGTAAACATTATTGAAATCCACAGATAACATGCCAATCTCCACACAATTTTTCTTGGAAGTAGAGCAAATAAGAGAGGGCGTTTTGATTTTAAAAGACCATACTTTAAGAGGGGTAATGATGGTCTCATCGTTAAATTTTGCGCTAAAGTCAAGAGAAGAACAAGAGGCAACTATTTATCAATTTCAAAACTTTCTAAACTCTTTGGACTTCTCTTGTCAGTTTTTAGTCCAATCAAGGAAATTAAATATTACAGGATATTTGGATCGTTTAAAAGAATTAGAAGAGAAACAAGAAAATAAACTTTTGAAAGCCCAAACAAGAGAATATCGGCAGTTTATTGAAAAATTGGTTGCCGGAAGTTCAATTATGACAAAGCATTTTTATATCATTGTCCCTTTTTATCTATCAGAAAGCCCGGGTGCTGTTGCTGCAGGAGGTGTCTTGTTTAAATTAAAAACTGCCCCTGTTTTAACCGAAGAATTATTTCAAAAATGCAAAAGTCAATTATATCAAAGAATGGAATTCTTAGCTTTGGGTTTAAGAAGATGTGGGGTTTGGAGTATTCCTTTAAACTCAGAGGAATTAGCAGAGCTTTTGTGGGCTTTGTATCATCCAGCAGAAGCCAGGGTGGGCTATTATCCAGAAATTCCTCCGGAATTAATTAAATAAAGTATGAAAATTCCTTTTTTAGATAAATTATTTGGCCAAAAAGAAAGCGCCTTTCCCCAAACTCAAACCATTGGGCTTTTGGATATTATTGCTCCTCCTGCTTTAAAGTTTGGGCCAGATCATGCCGAGATTGGAAAAACCTTAGCTCGCACTTATTTTATCTTCTCCTTTCCAAGATACCTCTCAACTGGATGGCTCTCTCCTGTAATCAATTTAGATGTCCCAATGGATATCTCAATTTTTATGCATCCGATCGATACCGGGCTGGTGTTGAAAAAACTCAGAAAAAAACTTACAGAAGTCCAATCAGAAATAATGGAAAGAGAAGAGAAAGGTTTAATAAGGGATCCTGTTTTGGAGACAGCCTATAGAGATATTGAAGGCTTAAGAGATAAATTACAGACTGCTGAAGAAAGAATGTTTAGAGTTGGGCTTTATATTACAATTTATGCGGAGACAAAAAAAGAACTAGACAAAATTGAAGGAACTCTGCGTTCTCTTTTGGAGTCAAAACTAGTTTATATCAAACCCGCCTTATACCAGCAGGATAAAGGTTTTACTTCCACCTCTCCTTATGGAGTAGATCGTCTGCAAGTTCACACCCCAATGAATACAAGCCCTCTTTCAACAATGTTTCCTTTTATTTCTTTTGATTTAAGTTCAAACGAAGGAATCCTTTATGGAATAAATCAACATAATAATTCTTTGGTCTTATTTGATAGATTCACCTTAGAAAATGCGAATATGGTTGTTTTTGGCAAATCCGGCGGCGGAAAAAGTTATGCGGTCAAACTAGAAATCTTAAGATATCTAATGCTTGGGGTGGATGTGATTGTTATTGATCCTGAAAATGAATATAAATTTTTATGTGATGCAGTTGGGGGAGCTTTTTATGATATTTCCTTAAAATCACCGAGCCATATTAACCCTTTTGACTTACCCTTACCTTCTGAAGATGAAACTCCTGCTGATGTTTTTAGATCAAATATTATTAATCTTGTGGGTTTGATGCGTGTAATGCTTGGAGGGCTCACTCCAGAAGAAGACGCCTTAATTGACCAAGCAATTGTAGAGACATACGCTGCAAGAGACATAACCCCAGATACAGATCCTGCTTTATGGAAGGAAAGAATTCCTCTTTTATCTGATTTGGAAGCAGTTTTAGAAACAATGGAGGGAGCAGAAAGTCTAACTAGAAAACTCAGGAAATTTACAAAGGGAGTCTATGCTGGATTTTTCAACTATCCAACAAATATAACTATGGATAAACAAATGGTTGTCTTTGGTATTAGAAACCTAGAAACAGAACTAAGGCCAATGGCAATGTATATAATTATGAGGTATATTTGGAATACTGTTAAAAGAGAAATGAAAAAGAGGATTCTTGTAATTGATGAGGCCTGGTGGCTAATGCAATCTGAAGATTCGGCTTCATTTTTATTTGGTATTGTCAAACGAGGAAGAAAATACTGGTTAGGAGTAACTACAATTACTCAAGATGTAAATGATTTTATGAAATCTGAATATGGACAGCCCATTATCACAAATTCATCACTGCAGCTTTTAATGAAACAATCTCCGGCCACAATAGATGTTGTTCAGAAAACTTTCAATTTAACTGATGAGGAAAAATATCTTCTTTTGGAGGCGCCAATTGGAGAGGGCATCTTCTTTGCCGGCGAGAAACATGTAGCAATTAGGGTTGTTTCCTCATATGCAGAACACCAGCTAATTACTACTGCCCCAGAAGAAGTAGTTAAAATTAAACAAATGAAAAAACTGAAGGGGAAATAATTATAGCTTCAGGTATGGAAGAAGTGCCAAATCTTATCCTTTCAATTTTTTTAGATATCTTTGGAGGGTTTTGTCTTTTTCTAACCTTTAGCGGAGAGGGAGAAATTGGAGAGACTCTTTCCTTCATCCCAGATATTGTCGGATTAATTTGTTTGGGAACTCCTTTATTAATAAAAAGGAAAAGGGTTGGAAAAGTTAA
>CAZTTZ010000065.1:0-3089 GCA_964616065.1 uncultured Candidatus Saccharibacteria bacterium
AGTTCGAATTACTGCTAAAGCTTGGATATATAAACCTTGATGTCACAATAGAACAAGAACTCACCGACACAGAAGGGGGCTTTTAGCCCCCTTTTCTTTTTTTGGATAGTTTCTTGCAACAGCTTTTGGTAATATTGTGTTTTGTATCATTCCCTACTTGAGTTCCACGGAGGAGTGTCTAAAAAGAAGAAAGGGCTGTTCTATTTTCTAAAAAGATGCCCCAAAAGACTAATTATCTAAACCGCCCTAGACGTTTTATAAAAAATTAAGGGGCATACCGAGTTGTCTCACGTATGCCCCTGGATTGGACGGAGCGTGCGGTTCTTATTTCCTAAGCCTCCTAATAGCTTCCCTAAGCTTCCTGACGGCGTTGTCTACGGCCGGCCCCAACTTGTCAGCGACATCCGAAAGGCCGAGGTGGAATATAGTGATACCACCACGATCTTCTCTGCGGCTTTTCTCACCGAGATACCGCCTTGTTTCTTCGGCAGATCTCAGTGTGCCAGTAGTATGCATCGTCTGGATAGTTGGGGCGTTGTTATTGCCAGTCGCGCGAAGAGCCGCGATTACGCGCTCTGCAGCGCCTTGTCCGTTGTCGCGGTCATAGAGCGATGAATCAAACTCATCGCCTGAGAGATCGACCTTCAGGACCCGACCCCTGACGTAGTCAAAGTAGGCTGTCTGCCTGAGTAGAGCTTCCGCCTCTTCGCGAGTCATTGGGGCAGGGTCGTAGTGTAAGAAACCCAGACCTTGTGGCCTCGCTGCATTGTAGAGCGCCGCCAGTACCTCCGCTTTATCAAGCCCAGCAATCGAGATTTTACTCATCGTTACACCTCCTTTGAATGTGCTACCACGAAGTGCTCGTGGTAAGATAATTGGCCGCCACGCCAATTATATTTTATGATAGCATATTGTTTCCAGATGGTCAAGAGTCGGTGGTAATGTCCAAGCACATATAGGACACCTTGAGGTATAATTAATATCAGAAAAGGTGGAAAAATTGGTAATAAAATATATATCTAATATACCTCAAGGAATTATAGAAGAAAAATTAAATCTTCTTATAAAAAGGCACGATCCCCCAGAAACGAGCTCTAAAAGGTCTTGATAGATCTGGCCTTTTGGTTTAGGTTTTTCAAAATGGTATTTTGATTAAAATTAAATTTCAACATCGATCTTGTATTAATTTACATTTTAAAAGAAAGGGCATAGAATAAAAATAGAGATATGTCTGTATTGGAAATTATCAAAAAAAGAAGAAGTATTAGAAAGTTTAAGCCAGATCCAATTTCGGAAGAGGTCATTGATAAATTGACTGAGGCAATAATCTGGGCGCCGTCTGCTGGAAATAGACAGATGAGAAAATTCTTCTTTGTTTTTAACAACGATTTAAAAAAGAAAATTGCAATGGCCTCTTTGTATCAAATGTTTATTGAAAAAGCGCCGCTTGTAATTGTTACCTGCGGGGATAAAGGGATTGAAAGGTATTATGGCAAAAGAGGGCTTGAAAATTATCTTTTTTGCGATGTTGCTGCCAGCGTTCAGAATCTTTTATTAGTAGCAGAGGAAGAAGGTCTTGGGGCTTGTTGGGTTGGAGCCTTTGATGAGGAAAAAATTAAAAAAATTTTGAATCTGCCGGAAAATTTAATTCCTGTAGCAATAATTCCTGTAGGATATCCTCAAAAAATACCTCCGCCTCCGCCAAGAAAAGATAAAAATTCTTTAATTGAAGTTATTAAATAAAGGTCGTTTATTCTATTTTACTGCCCACTATAAACTACCCACTAACCTATGGCTATAATAAAAGTTAAAGAAATTATTGGCACCTCTCCCAATAGCTTTGAGGATGCTCTACAAAATGCAATTAATCATGCTTGCGAAGAAAAACAGAATGTAACAGGTGCAAAAATTGTAGGACAGACGGTATCAATTGAAAATGGGAGAATTATTGAATACAAGGTAAATGTAAAAATTGCCTATCGTTGGGAGAAAGAACTTCATCAATAGTTGATTTTAAAAAGCCGGAGTGCGTTTTTGTGGGTCTGTTGTACTACTTCCTCAAAGCCCAAGTCTTTTAATTTAGCAATTTTTTCAATAATGAATTTTACTCCTCTTGGGTCATTTCTTTTATTTTCAAAACCAGGAGGAGTTAGATATGGGCAATCCGTTTCTACTAAAATCCTTTCTAAAGGTGTTTTTTTAATAACTTCATCCAAATCCAATTTGAAAATGATACCATTGAAGCCAAGATAAAAACCCATTTTTAGATACTCCTGCGCTTGTCCCCAGGTTCCAGTAAAACAATGAATAACTCCTTTTGTTTTTTTATTGTTTATAATTTCTTTTTTCAAAAGTTCTATAAGATCTTGATGTGCCATTCGGCAATGAAAAATAACAGGAAGATCTAACTCCTCGGCAAGCTTCAATTGCTGTAGAAATATTTCTTTTTGTTTGCTTTTAAACTCTTCCAGTTTTTGCTTTGTTTTGGGTTTGTAATAGTAATCTAAACCTATCTCTCCAATTGCCACAACTTTTTTATTCTCTGCTAATTTTTTATATCTTTCATAATCAAAATCTTCTTCCAAAACATCCTCTTTATCACAATTTTGAATTTTTGATTGTGATTTTGCATTTTGAGATTTGAGATTTGAGATATTTATTGGGTGCAATCCTACGCTTGCATATACTCCTTCTTGATATCGATTTGCAATTTCAACCGCTAATTTTGAACTAAAAAAATTAGTGCCTACATTTATCATCCAGATATTTTCTTGTAGGCACTTTTGGATTATTTTTTCGCGGTCTTTGTCAAAGGCTTTGAAATTAAGATGGGCGTGGGTGTCGAACATAATGAAAGTCAAAATGCAAAAGTCAAAAGTCAAAACCAATTAAAGTCGGGGAAACAATGGGGTAAGATTGCCGGTTTCTAATTGTTTTACAATTTTCTCTGAGGTTTTGGGCAAAAATGGTTCCAAAAGTTTTGCTATTTCCTTGATTGTTTCTACTAAATTTTTTATTTCTTGCCTATTTTCTTCTTTTTCCTCCCAGAGCCTTTTTTCTTCAATGTATTTATCGCAAAACCCAATCAG
>CAZTTZ010000066.1:0-3074 GCA_964616065.1 uncultured Candidatus Saccharibacteria bacterium
CCAGCAATTGGAGGAGGTGGTCCGCTCTCATATGGTCAAACTTATTACTGGCGGGTAAAAGTTTGGGATCAAGATAATCAAGAATCAGAATGGTCATCTTCAAATTGTTCAAATCCAGCAAATCCACCTTTAATTTCAGATGAAACAACTCAAACAACAACTTGCTTTAGAACTCCATCTCATGCCTGGCCCCAGGTTGATTTCTCCCTTAAGCCGGATTCACCAACAGAGGGGGAGGTAGTTGAGTTTTACGGAGAAGCAACTCCAGATGGGGGAGCAAGTATTACAAGCTGGTATTGGACTTTTGAGGATGGGAACCCATCTTCGGCAACTACCCAAAATGTCGAAGTTACTTTCTCATCGCCTGGTGACAAAGGGGTAACTTTAAAGGTAACAGATTCAGACAATTATACTTGCAAGGAAGAAAAGACAATTAAAGTCAATCTTCCTCTTCCCGGGATTATTGAAATTCCACCAAAATAAAAACAAAACAATGTTGAGATTTTAAGGGGGTTGAAAAGTTTTGAAGTTTTGATTATAGTATAGGCATAATTTAGGAATGAAAGATATGGCTGTTCCAAAGAAAAGAACGACAAAATCAAGACAGGGCAAAAGAAGGTTACATATTTTTGTACCAGAGCCTAAACTTACAACCTGCCCCAAATGTAAAAAACCAGTATTGGCGCATACTGTTTGTTTGAATTGTGGCTATTATAAAGGTAGGGTGGTTATTGACGTTTTTAAAAAATTAAGTAAAAAAGAGAAGAAGAAAAAAGAAAAAGAATTGAAAAAAGCAGAGAAGGCACCAAAGAAAGAATTAAGCATGGAGGAACTCAGCAAAAAGTAATTCAAAATTCAAATCTCAAATCTCAAAATGACAATCCAAAATTCAAAGAGAAATAAAACCCAAAAAGAAGAATTCTTTTTAATTTTAAATTTTGAATTGTGATTTTGAATTTTGCATTTTAAATTTTGAATTTCTATTATTATGGGTTCAAGACATCTTGCAAGAAGTATTGCGCTTCAATCATTATACGAGTGGGATTTTTATGGAAAAAATCCTCAGGATTTGGATAGGATCGTTAAGAAAAACATCAAAGAATTTGGAAGTGGTCTAGAAGAGACAGATTTTATTAGAAAATTGGCCTCAGGTGTAAAAGAACATCTTACACATTTAGATAAAATTATTGAGAAAACAGCACCTGAGTGGCCGATTGATCAAATATCTATGGTAGATAGAAATGTATTAAGGTTGGGCCTTTATGAATTATTATATGCAGATAAAAAAGAAGTGCCGCCAAAAGTAGCAATTAATGAAGCAATAGAGCTGGCTAAGGCTTTTGGGGGAGAGTCCTCAGGAAGATTTATAAATGGGGTTTTGGGCACAGTATACAAACAACTTCAAGAAAAAGAACAAAATGCCTAAATTTGAGGATTTAGAAAATCAATTAGGAATTCAATTTCAAAATCGTGAGCTTTTAATTCAAGCCTTTTGTCACCGCTCTTATTTAAATGAACATCCGGACTTTTTATTACCTCACAATGAGAGACTTGAATTTCTTGGAGATGCGGTTATTGAGCTTGTGGTCACAGAATATCTTTTTTTGGAGTTTCCAGAAAAAGAAGAAGGAATACTAACCTGTTGGAGGGCTGCTCTGGTAAACTCAAAGACTTTATCAAAAATTGCACAAGAACTTGATTTTGGTAAATATTTGCTTTTATCAAAAGGAGAGGCAAAGGAGGCAGAAAAGAAAGGGAAGTCTTATTTGGATATTCTTGCAAATACTTTTGAAGCGTTTGTTGGCGCGCTTTATTTAGATAAAGGTTATAAAGCTTGCAAAAGCTTTCTTTGCAAACATCTCATTAAAGAATTGCCAGCAATTATAAAAAATAGGTCGTTTGTTGATGCAAAGAGTCGGTTCCAAGAGGTTGCTCAAGAGAAGTTAAGAATTACACCCACATATAAAATTTTGAAAGAATGGGGACCGGATCATAATAAGCATTTTATTGCAGGTGTTTATTTGGAGGAGGAGTTGGTTGCTAAAGGTCAAGGTTCTTCAAAACAAGAAGCAGAAGAGGAAGCAGCAAAAAAAGCCCTCAAGAAGAAAGGGTGGGAGTAATCAAAATTCAAAATTCAAAATGCAAAATTCAAAATTACAATTCAAAATTCAAAATTTTTCACTTTGAGATTTGAGATTTGAATTTTGAATTTACAATCATGCTTACTATCAGATTTTTGCGACAAGGAAAAAAACATCAGCCATTCTTTAAAGTTGTTGTTATTGACAAAAAGAGATCTCCAAAAAGCGGAAAATTCATTGAGGAGGTTGGTTTTTATAATCCTCTCACAAAGGAAAAAAGATTAAACAAAGAGAGAATTTTGTATTGGTTATCAAAAGGGGTTACAACTTCTGATTCAGTTCACAATCTTCTTGTTAAAGAAGGAGTTATTAAAGGTAAAAAAATCCCTGTTCATTCTGCAAAGAAACAGAAGAAAGAGTCATCGAGTCACCAAGTCACTGAGTCACCAAGTGAACAGGCCACTGAACCACCAACTGAACAAAAAACCAAATCATCAAGCGAACAAGCGACTGAGTCATCGAGTGAACAGAGCACCGAACCACGAAGTGAGCAAGTAAGTAAGCCATCAAGTGGACAAGGTAATGAACAAGTTGCTGAGTCACAAAGTGAGCAAGGTGATAAGTCATCAAGTGATCAAGTCACTGAGTGATTGAGTTATTAAGGCTAAGTTGCTAATTAGTTAAATAGCCATATAGTCAATTAGTCAAACAGTTAATTAGTCAAATGGGGGTTGACAGATTAAATTCTTGGGTGTAAAATTAAAGCATACACACTTGTATATAGAAAGGTCGAATTGTTCTTAATTTAAAGAATTAATAGGAAAGTATTGATAGAGACATCATGGCTGAAAAGAAACCAGATCAGGAATTTCTTGAGTTCATTGTTAAAGCATTAGTTGATCACCCTGAAGATGTAAAGATTGACCGAAAAGTGGATGAGATGGGAGTCTTGCTTACCCTTAAAGTGAATAAAGATGATATGGGACAGTTAAT
>CAZTTZ010000067.1:0-2996 GCA_964616065.1 uncultured Candidatus Saccharibacteria bacterium
AAAAAATTATAAGCCGGATGTAATTCAAACCTGGATGTATCATTCAGATTTAATTGGCGGATTAGTTGGAAAAATACTTAAAATACCTGTTATATGGAATATTCACCATAGTAATTTGAGCCCCAAACATAACAAAAAGACAACTATATGGACGGCAAAAATTTGCGCTAAATTTTCAAAAACTTTACCTGAGAAAATTATCTGTTGTTCCTATGCTTCAAAAAATGTTCATAGTAAATTGGGATATGATAAAAACAAAATGGTTGTTATTCCAAATGGGTTTGATTTGGATATATTTTTTCCAGATAGAAAAGGGAGAGAAAAAATTAGAAAAGAACTGGGTATAGATGAAAAAACAATTGTTGTTGGTTTTTTCGCCAGATTTGATCCCCTAAAGGACCATAAAAATTTTTTTGAAGCGGCCAAAAT
Source organism: uncultured Candidatus Saccharibacteria bacterium (assembly GCA_964616065.1). Classification (GTDB taxonomy): domain Bacteria; phylum Patescibacteriota; class Minisyncoccia; order Minisyncoccales; family PEYH01; genus JAGGTU01. Next base: position 430 of record CAZTTZ010000067.1, read on the forward strand.
AGTGCATAAAGTTTACCCGGATGTTCATTTTCTTTTATGTGGAGATGGAATTAATTGGGAGAATAAAAAACTAAGAGAATGGATAAAAAAATCAGGCGTTGAAAAGATAACTCATCTTCTTGGAAGGCAAGATGATATGAAAAATATCTATAATTCAATTGATGTTTTTTGTTCTTCTTCTTTCAGCGAAGGTTTTCCTAATGTAATTGGCGAGGCAATGGCCTGCGGAGTTCCTTGTGTTGTAACAGATGTTGGAGACTCGGCAATTATTGTGAAAGATACTGGTTTTGTAGTTCCACCAAAAAAGCCACAAGCATTGGCTAAAGCAATAATAAAAGTGATAGAGATGGGTAAAGAAAAAAGAAGAGAGTTAGGAAAAAAGGCAAGAGATAGGATTAGGCAAAATTTTTTGATAGAGAAAGTGGTAAAAAGATATGAAAATTTATATAGAAATTTTTAGAAAAAAATAAATGAAAATTTTATATATCATTACAAAATCTGAAGCAGGGGGAGCGCAAACTCATATTTGGCAGTTGGGCAAATATTTTATTGGAAGGGGTTATAAAATAGGAGTAATGAGTTATCCTGGTGGTTGGCTGGAAAAAGAAGTTAAGAAATTAGGAGCGAAGTTTTATCCTAATTATTTTTTGTCAAATTCTATAAATCCAATTCGGGATTTTAGAGCAATAAAAGAGATTAAAAAAACAGTTGAAGATTTCAAGCCAGATTTAATTTCTTGTCATAGCACAAAAGCAGGGTTTTTGGGAAGGTTGGCAATTAGAAATAAAATTCCAACTATTTTTACTGCTCACGGATGGGCTTTTACAGAAGGGGTGCCTTTTTTAAGGAGATATTTAGCAATTTTGGCTGAGAAAATAGCTGGAAAATTTTGCTCAAAAATTATTTGTGTCTCAGATTTTGATAAAAAATTGGCTTTAAAATATAAAATTGCCTCTCCGGATAAATTAACAGTTATTCATAATGGAGTTGAAATCTCGCAGGATGATACAGATATTAAACAGAAAGATGTGGAAGGAATTATCAAGATAGTTTTTGTTGGAAGATTGGCTAAACCAAAAGACCCTTTATTATTGCTTAGGGCATTTAATGACTTGCCTTTTGAATTAAAAAATAAAACTCGGATTTTTATTATTGGGGAGGGACCAAAGAGAAAGGAATTGGAAAAATTTATTAAAGAAAATAAGTTAGAGGAAAGAGTAAAACTTTTGGGTGGTATACCCCGAGAAAAAGTTTTTGAAGTTTTAAAGAAATCTGATATTTTTGTTTTAATTTCAAATTGGGAAGGTTTTCCTCGATCAATTTTGGAAGCAATGAGTTGTAATTTGCCTGTTATTGCCTCAGATGTGGGTGGAGTAAAAGAGGCAGTAGATGAAAGTTGCGGGATTTTGGTAAAAAGAGGAGACAAAGAAAGAATAAAAAACGCTTTGGAGAAATTATTAAAAAATCCACCCTTAATTAGAGAAATGGGCAAGAGAGCAAAGGAAAAAGTAAAAAAAGAATTTTCTTTAGATAAAATGCTCAAGAAGACCGAAAAAATTTATCAGAGACTCTATAAGAGTTGATTCACTTTATTGGACCGAGACTTTATTTTTATTTTCAAAGAAATTTTTTTATAGTAAAATAGAAAAACATTATTATGAGAAAGAAAACGTTTTTCCAAAAAAGGAAAACTTTTTTTCTGGTTTTCACGGCAGTATTGCTAATTCTGCCCCATTTTGTTTTTGCTGATACTTTTGGCCAAAAAATTAATTTTTTTATTGACCCCGGCTATGATATATCTCACAGAGAAACACTCTCTGCTACTTTGCGCCATATCGGAGTTAAAGCCTATTTTTATATAGAAGACAATTGGTGGAATACATTATCTGATCAAGAAAAACAGGAGACTTTGGATAATATTATAGCATTGTCTCAGGAATTTGATAAAAAAATTTACCCAATCCTCACAAACATTTATGGAACGGAATGGAGACCAGGGATAGATAAGGATTATCGAATCACAATTTTGTTCCATCAAATGAGAGAAGGAATTGGAGGTTATAACCGAAGTATAGACGAATATTTAAAAGTACAAGCACCGGAATCTAATCAGAGAGAAATGATTTACTTAAATGTAAAATACTTACCAACCTCCTTAATAAAAAGTTATCTGGCACATGAATTTACTCATTTAATTACTTTTTATCAAAAGGAGAAACTTTCTGGAGTACAGGAAGAAGTTTGGTTAAATGAAGCACGGGCAGATTACTCACCAACCCTTCTTGGATATGATGATGAACTTCTGGGAAGCAATCTAGAGGCAAGAATAAAAGAGTTTCTAAATTCACCAAATGATTCTCTATGTGAATGGAAAAACAAAAAAGCAGACTATGGAGTAGTAAACTTATTTACCCAATATTTAGTAGATCATTATGGAATAGAAATTCTTAAAGACTCTTTACATACAAAGAAAAAAGGGATTGAGGCAATAAATTATGCTTTAGAAAAAAACGGTTTTGAAAAAACTTTCCAAGATATTTTTTTAGATTGGGTTCTGGCTCTTTATT
>CAZTTZ010000068.1:0-2966 GCA_964616065.1 uncultured Candidatus Saccharibacteria bacterium
AACCTGGATCCCAGGCTTAGAAGGCCCGTGCTCTATCCAGTTGAGCTATGGGGGCGAAACTGACCACAATAACTATCAACTATACACTATAAACTATAAACTGATTATGGGTGGCCTAGCGGATTCGAACCGCCACTAAGGGCTCCACAGGCCCTTGTGCTGCCATTACACCAAGGCCACCATTGTGCCGGCGGGAGGATTCGAACCTCCGACCTACCCCCACAAATAAATTGGCTGCGGGAGGATTCGAACCTCCGACCTAACGCTTATGAAGCGTCCGCTCTAACCACTGAGCTACGCCGGCATTAGAGAGCGTTAATGAACAAATTTGTGAATTTACGCTCTCTTATGTCCTGAACATATTGTGAAGGGCGTTTGTTTAAATGCCCCTTCGTCGCTTCGCTCCTCAGGGCATAAGACCGAGTAAGTTCGCTTCGCTCACTAACTCGCTCTAATGTTGCGGGGGCAGGAATTGCACCTGCGCCTCGGGCTTATGAGACCCGCGACCTACTACTGGTCCACCCCGCTATAAATAATTTATACATTAACTTGTTGTTTAAATCAAGTTTTCTTGGAAAGGTATTCGTAAACTTCCTTGTATATTTCTATGGCTCGTTCTATATCATCTCTTGAGAGTTTTTTTTCTTCACTTAGCACTTGTTCTACCAACTTTCTTGCTTGTTTTAGCTCTTCTAAATTTGGCAAAAAGTCTTTTGAGAGTTTTTCAATTTTTTCTGTTAAATTTCGCCCCTCTATTTTAAATTCCTCTAATTTTTGATTTACTAACTTATCGGCATCAATTAATGCAATTTGCCAGCCCATCTCTCTTTTCTCTTTCAATTTAGAAAAAATTCTTTCCCAAGGTGACTCTTTAGTTAATTCAAAAGAAGTTTTTGATCTTTTTATCTCTAAGGCGGATCGTTTCAACCCCCCAAATCTCTTGGATTCTCTTTTTTTTATAACTTCTTTTTTTGTTTTCTTCTTCGCTTTAAAATTATACCGATCTTCCATTGATTCGAAAAATCTATAATAAAGATAATCTGTAAAAATAGCAAAATATACAATTCCTGCAAGCAAAAAAACAGATATAATAATTAAAAATACTTTAATTACTATTACCCAGCCGGGTAATTTTGAGGGAATGAGTATTTCTAAAAAATTTGTTAGGTCGAACATAACTCTTCAAAAAATTTACCAAAGTTAAATAATCTTCTCTCACAAAAAGCAGGTGCAATAAGTTGGATACCAAAAGGCAGATTATTAATGTTTTTGAATGGCAGGGATATGGCTGGAAGGCCCGCGAGATTAGCGGGTACCGTCAAAAAATCCGCCATATACATTGCTAAAGGATCATCAAGTTTTTCTCCTAGCTTAAAAGGAAGTGTAGGAGAGGTGGGGGTAAGAATAAGATCTACTTTTTTGAAAGCCTCTTTAAAATCTAATGCAATTTTTGTCCTTACTTTTTGAGCTCTTAAATAATAAGCATCATAATAACCACTAGATAAACAATATGTGCCCAGCATGATTCTTCTTTTTACCTCTTTGCCAAAAAATTTTCCTCTTGTTTCAAAATAAACATCAATTAGCTCCTGTGTTTCTGGCTTGGTTAATATCGACATGCCATACTTAATTCCATCGAATCTTGAAAGGTTACTTGAAACCTCAGATGGCATAACTATATAGTAGCAAGCAACTCCATATTTTAAGGATGGGATGTCTATCTCCTCAATGTGAATTTTTTCTCGCTCAAGAACCTCGATTGCCTCTTTCAAACCATCGATTACTTCTTTTTGGAGGCCTTCTTGGAAACACTCTTTAGGAATTCCAATCCTTACCTCCTTTGGATTTATTTCTTTTTCTTCGAAATACTCACAACTTGTGGCATCTTTATTATCTTTGCCTTTAATTGCCTCAAAAATAATTTCCACATCTTCAACATTTTTTGCAAGCGGCCCTATTTGATCTAAAGAAGAAGCCATGGCAATTAACCCAAAACGGGAGACCGCCCCATATGTGGGTTTTAGTCCTACAATTCCACAAAAAGATGCCGGCTGTCTAACAGATCCACCAGTATCTGATCCTAAAGCAAAAGTGCATATTCTGGCAGCAACCGCTGCAGCCGATCCAGAAGAAGAGCCTCCGGGCACATATTCCACATCTAAAGGGTTTTTGGTCGCTCCAAACGCAGAATGTTCACCGGAGGACCCCATGGCAAACTCATCCAAATTTGTCTTCCCAATTATAATGGCTTTTTGATTTTTAAGTTTCTTAACCACTGTTGCATCATAAGCAGCAATGTAGTTCTCAAGAATTTTTGAACCTGCGGTACATCTTTTTCCTTCTACTAAAATATTATCTTTTATGGCACAGATAACCCCCGCTAGATTAGGTAGTTCTTTACCTGTCAAAATTGCTTCATCTATCTCTTTTGCTTTTTCAATTGCCTCTTTTTCAAATATTTCAAGATAGGCATTTAATTCTGGATTTAAGCGATAAATCCTTTCTAAAAAACTTTCTACAATCTCTCTTGCAGAGAAGTTTTTTTGGGTTAGCCCTTTGTGGATTTCTTTAATTGAAAGATTGCAAATCTCCATTTATTTGAATACTGATTTTATTTTAATAAATCTTCCCTCTTTTTGGGGAGAAAGTTGAATTAGCTTTTCTCCTTCCTCTTTTGATTTTTTTTCGGGCTTGTCCTCACGAAATACATTTTTTAGCAAAATAGAATGGGTGGTTGGCTCTAAATTTTCCACATCTAATTCCTTAAGTTTTTCTATATAATCTAAAATTTTAACAAGTTCTCCTTGCATTTTTTGAAGTTCTTCTTCGGTTAGTCTTATTCTGGCAAGCCTTGCTACATGTTTTACTTCTTCTTTTGAAAGCATATTATTATCATTTAAGCCAGGAAAGCAATTTTTAGGAGCCTACCTGCCGGCAGGCAGGCTTCCGTAGAAAGCGAGGCAAGT
>CAZTTZ010000069.1:0-2871 GCA_964616065.1 uncultured Candidatus Saccharibacteria bacterium
TAAATTAATTCCTGCTGGAACAGGATTTAGAAAGGAGATATAATAGAAGAGGATGATTAGTGACCGCTCGGGAAGTAATTTGAAAATCGCTCAGAAAGTAATTTTTAGGAGCCGTTCGCTCGCCCAGCGCGTTCGCTCACTTATCTCGGCCTTCGCTCTCTCGCTTCGTCCCGCTTAGCGGGACTTCGCTCGAACCATGCCCGCTCAGGCCTCGGATGCTCCTAAAAATTGCTTTCCTCGCTTTCTACAGGATCCATAAAAATTACTTCCCTCGCTTTACTTTATAGAACTAATGCGCAGCACACTGTCTTTTTGTTAATATTTTCCTCGCTCTAGTTTATAGTGATTATTAAAAATGCGCAAAAAGAAAAAGAAAAAGAATCTCAAAACAAAAAAGAGGCGGATGCCTGAGAGAATTAAAGAGATTCTTATTGGGGCTGCCTCTTTGTTTATAGCTCTATTTCTCTTATTTTCTTTTTTTGATAAAGGAGGGGTAGCAGGCAATATATTGACTAATTTATTTTTTAAACTCCTTGGAGAAGCAGAATTTCTCTTGCCTTTAGCATTTTTTTTAATAGGAATATCTTTAGTTTTTGCCTTCTCAAAGCATAAATGGCTAATTACTTTGGCAAGTTTTGGGTTTGTTTTGGCAACAAGTGGGATCTTGGCAACATTGGAGCTTAAAAGAAATGGCATCTCTCAGTTTGTTTTAATACAGTCTGGCGGATGGCTGGGCACGCTTCTTGCTTATCCGTTGGTAAAATTTTTTGGGGTTTGGGTAATAGGGGCTCTATTTTTAATTTTACAACTTTTATCAATTGGTATCCTTTGGTACCTTCTTTATAAACCTCGTCAAGCCAAGAAGAAAGAAAAGAAAGTGGTAAGTTTAGAAAAACCTATCTCGCAAAAAGTAATTAATGTAAAAAAAGTTTTTGCACCTCGTTTTAAGGTAAAAACTTTAGAAGAAACACCTCAGGGAGCTTCTGTCAAAGAAAAAGAAAAAAAAGAGACTATCCAAATAACTACGAAGCCCAAGCTTCAGGTGTCTCTCAAAGCAGAAGGAGGCAAACTCCCTCCACTTGATTTATTAGAGGAGGAAAGAGAACAAGCAAAAGCAGGAGATATTAATGCCAATTCCCAAATTATTAAGAGAACATTAGAAAATTTTGGCATTTCTGTTGAGATGACAGGTGCAAATGTTGGTCCAACGGTTACTCAATATACTCTAAAACCAGCTGAAGGCATAAAACTTTCTCGAATTACTGCCTTGGCAAACAATTTAGCCTTAGCTCTTGCAGCTCATCCTATTAGAATAGAAGCACCAATTCCAGGAAAATCACTGGTTGGAATTGAAGTGCCAAATCAAAAAAGAGTATTAGTAAGATTAAAAAATCTTTTATCTCACCCTGAATTTCAGCATGCTTTCTCTCCTTTAACTTTTGCTTTAGGAAGAGATGTAGTAGGGGAGCCAGTTTTTGCAGATTTAGGCAGAATGCCCCATCTTTTAATTGCTGGGTCAACTGGCACAGGTAAAACAATAGCTTTGAATGCTATTATTATAAGCCTTCTTTATAAAAATACTCCCAATACCTTAAGACTTATTTTAATTGATCCAAAAAGAGTGGAATTTACAGCTTACAACCATCTTCCACATTTACTCTGTCCTGTTATTTATGATGCAGACAAAACAGTAAACGCGCTTTCTTGGCTTATTCAAGAGATGGAAAGAAGGTTTGATATTTTTTCAGAGGTAGGAGCAAGAAATATTTATTCATTTAATAAAAAGATCGAAAAGAATTCTAAACTCAAAAAAGAAGGTTTCTCAAAGATGCCATTTTTAGTTTTGATTATTGATGAATTAGCAGACTTGATGGCTGTAAGAGCAAAAGATATTGAAGCAGGAATTGTGAGGTTGGCCCAAAAAGCAAGGGCAACCGGTATACATTTAATTTTAGCCACTCAAAGGCCATCGGTTGAGGTGATTACAGGATTAATTAAAGCAAACATTATTGCAAGAATTGCATTTCAGGTGGCCTCTCAAGTTGATTCAAGAACAATTTTGGATATGGCTGGAGCAGAGAAACTATTGGGCAATGGTGATATGCTTTTTATTTCTTCATCTGTATCAAAGCCAAAGAGAATTCAAGGAGCCTATATTTCTGAGAAAGAGGTGGCAAGAGTTGCTGAGTTTATTTCAAAGAACCAACAGATTAAAGGAATTGATGAGTTAGCCGAAAGCATAGAGGAGGCTTTAAAGAAAGAGAGAGAGGAGGGCGTAGGGCAATTTTTTGGCGAAGCAGAGGATCCTTTATATGAGGAAGCAAAAAGGTTAGTTTTAGCTACCAAAAAGGCATCTGCATCTTTCTTACAAAGAAGATTAAGAATTGGTTATGCAAGGGCGGCAAGGCTTTTGGATATGATGGAGGAAAGAGGAATTGTGGGTCCTCCAAGAGGAGCAAAACCAAGGGAAGTTTATGGAGAAGGGGAAAATTTTGAGGAAGCCGACTCAGATAAGGACACGGATTTTGGGAAAGATTATAATGAGGGAATAGAGTAGGTCGGATGCTCCATAAAAATTACTTCCTTCGCTTCTCCTATTTACTCGGAAACCTAAATAGCCTACAATAAAAATATGGCAAGGAAAAAGAAAAAAACAGAATTAGGCAGTTTAAAAGAGGCGATTGAAGAAATAAAGCGCCAGTTTGGGGAAGGGGCGATTATGAGATTGAAAGAGGTAAAGGAACAGAAGGTAGAAGCTATTCCTACTGGATCTATATCTTTGGATATTGCATTGGGAGTTGGGGGTTTGCCTCGAGGAAGAATTATTGAGATTTTTGGGCCAGAGTCCTCTGGTAAAACCACTTTATCTTT
>CAZTTZ010000070.1:0-2851 GCA_964616065.1 uncultured Candidatus Saccharibacteria bacterium
TCTACCATTGAGCTACCCCGGAATTGCCGCGCAAAGCGCGGCTACTATTAAAATTATATTAATATTGATAATTTTTCAAGACCAGTTTTGAATTTTGAATTGTAATTTTGAGTTTTGAGATTTGAGTTTTTAATTATTTTTAGTATCCTTCCAGTTTTTTAATGTCCTGGTGTTTTCTTATTTTCTCAAGGGCCTTGGCTTCGATTTGACGGATCCTTTCTCTTGTCACTCCAAACACCTCCCCTACTTCCTGCAGAGTATGAGTTACTCCATCTTCCAAACCAAATCTCATCGAGAGAATTTTCTGCTCTCTTGGGGTAAGTTCATGCAAAATTTCTCTTATTCTTTCTCTTAAAAGGGCTCTGGCGGCTTCTTTTGATGGAGAGACAATTTCTTCATCTTTTATAAAATCGGCTAAGATGCTTTCTTCATCTGAATCTCCAACTGGCGTTTCCAAAGAAATAGTTTTTTGAGCAATTTTTGCAATATGTTTTACCTTATCAACAGATAGGCCCATTTCTTTTGCAATTTCCTCAGGTGTTGGCTCTCTTCTTAATTCCTTTAAAAGATCTCTTCTTACTTTTTCATATTTTGTGATTGTTTCAATCATATGAACCGGAATTCTAATAGTCCTTGCCTGGTCGGCTAAGGCTCTTGTTACTGCCTGCCTTATCCACCAAGTTGCATAGGTTGAAAATTTATAACCCTTTCGCCAATCAAATTTTTCCGCTGCTCTAAAAAGTCCTAAATTGCCCTCCTGAATTAGGTCAAGCAATGTCAAATTTGGTGAACGCCCAACATATTTTTTTGCAATTGAAACAACCAGTCTCAAGTTTGCTCTAATTAGTTTTTGTTTTGCTGCTTCGTCTCCTTTCTCAATCCTTTTTGCAAGTTCTTTTTCCTCTTTTGCAGTCAAAAACGGTACTTTTCCAATTTCTTTTAGATACATCTGTACAGAATCTGGTCTTTTTAAAAGCGATTCCAGCTCTTTTAGACTCTTTGGTTTTTCTTTCTTTTCTTCCTCTGTTTTTAAAAATTCAAATTGGGCACGCCGTAAAACAATTCCTTCTGCCTCAAGTCTATTTAAAAGCTCCTCTAGTCCTTCTAAATCTTGGTCAAATTCTGGAAAAAAATGAATTAGTTCAAGATCTGTTACAAAACCGCGAGTTCTTCCTCGTCTTATAAACTCCTGAACTTTCTCTAAAGGAAAAACTCTTTCTCTTTTTTTGCTCCTTTTTTGAGAAGTTTGCCTTTGTTTTATCCTCCTTGCCATTACCGTAAGCCTCTTCTTTTTAACCTTTTTTGTTGTCTCCTTCTTGCCTTTTTTCGTTTTTTTCTTTTTTTTCATCTTATTTAAACTCAATTAATTTTTTTGAAAGGCTGTTGAATTCTTCCATTAATTTTTGAAGCTTTTTTTGATCTTTCTCCTCCTCTGCCTGTTTAATTTGCTCTGACAGTGTATTTAGCTGCTTTTTAATATAAAGTATTTGCAGTTCTTTTAAAGAAGTCTCAAGCTCCTCTACTGTGTTCTTTTTTTCTTCCGGAAAATCTTCATCTACCTCTGATTTAAGGTAAATATAATCAAGGTATTCTTTTGTCTCAGGTTTAAGCCCTTCTCCTTTGAAATTTTCTTTTTCCTCTTGCATCTTTTTAAGAATCTCCTTTGGTTTTTCTGAGAAATAATCAAGAGATTCTAAATTTATCTCTTTTAAGAGCTCTGGGAATCTTACCAACAAGCAAAGAATTCTTTCCTCTAACTTAGCCTCCCGTGATTTGCTTTCTTCTTTTGTTTTCTCTTCTTCTGCCTCAAAAACCTCTTCTTCTTTTTGATACTTTGCCATCTCTTGATATACAGCTTCTTCTTTCACTTGCAACCTCTTTGCCAACTCCCCTGCCCAATGCGAGGCTTCTATCTCATTTGGGATTCTCTTTAAAACAGGAATTAAAATTTTTGCAATTTCTTTCTTTCCCTCGGGGGTTTTTGGGTCAAACTTGGAGAAAGTATTTTCAAAATAAAAATCTAACATTGATTTTGCTCTCTCAATTAAATTCTTCCAATCTTCTGGATGATGTAAAATAACATCTGCCGGATCTAAACCCTCTGGTAAAGAAATAACCTTTATATTAAATCCCTGTCTTTGGGCCAAGTCTATACCTCTTTTTGTAGCGGTGTCTCCGGCAACATCCATATCAAAAGCGGTCAATAGATTATCAGAATATCGTTTTAAAAGTTTTAAATGATAAGGAGTCAATGCTGTACCTGAAACTGCCACAACATTCTTTACCCCTGCCTGATGAGACATAATAACATCGGTGTATCCTTCAACAAGAATGCAGGCATCTTTTTGTCTTATTTCCATCTTTGCTTTATCAAGCCCAAATAAAACCTTACTTTTATCATATAAAGGAGTGTTTGGAGTATTAATATATTTTGCTACCGTTTTTTCTTCCGCCTTTCCAAAAACTCTTCCCCCAAAACCAATTACTTGAGAGTTTATATCAAAAATGGGAAAAATGATTCTGCCTCTGAAGCGATCATAAACATTCCCCTTCTCATTTTTAATTGCAAGGCCTGCTTCTTCTATTTCTTCCTTTTTGAACCCCTTTTTTGCCAAAAAATCAGAAAGCCCATGCCAGGTTTCAGGAGCCCAGCCTATCCTCCATTTTCTTATTGATTCCTCAGAAATTCCTCTTTGTCTTAAATATTCTTTTGCCCTTTTCCCTATTTTGCTCTCATGCAATTGCTTTTCAAAAAATTTGCATGCCCACTCACAAATATCATAGAGTCTTTTTTTCTTGGTAAGAATTCTTGGATCTTGAGGTTTCAATTCAACTCCTGCTCTTTTTGCCA
>CAZTTZ010000071.1:0-2843 GCA_964616065.1 uncultured Candidatus Saccharibacteria bacterium
GGGCGCTGGCAAAATCCAGCGCCTTTTGTTATTATATGAGAATATGTGCTTAGCTTTACCCTATAAAGTGATTGCTCAGGAGAAAGGAGAAATAAGACTGGATTTTTTGGGTAAACAACAAAAGGTAAAATCTAGCTTAATAAAAATAAAACCCGGGGATTTTGTGTTGGTGCAAAATGGCGTTATAATTAAAAAGGTTCCTAAAAAAGAAGCAAAAGAAATCTTGAGGCTCATTTCAAAAGAATGGAAAAAGGAGGTGAGAAAATGAAGGGGCTAGTAATGGCAGCAAGGTTTTCTCTTGGGTGTAATGAAGCAGCCCTTTTTCCTGAAAGAGGGCAGGCTCTTTTAAGATTCCTTGAAAACCCTCAGGACATTACTACCATAAAGCAAGCTGAGGAAACGCTTGGGCAATTTAAAATTCTCTTTCCATATCTTTCTTTAATAGGAAGAATAAACGGATTAGAGCCTTTTTCCCAAGAAGTGGTGGAGGCCTATTTTATTGGGAATAAACTCCTTAGAAATGTCCCGATTGTAGAGACACGCAGAGTTGTAAATCAGATATACTCCCAAGAAGTGTCCTTGGTGCCAGACTTTGTACCTCATCATAATTGGCATTTATTGACTGTGCTTCCTCAAACTCAGGGAATGAGCATACCTTTGTCTTTATTCAATTTTTGCATGGTAAAGTTAGGAAAGATACAGGCGATACACCAAGATAAAGTAACAGTGCGGGCATGGAAGTTGAGCGTTACAAAAGGAAAGTTGAATATCGGTTGGATAGACGAAAGCATTCCCAGAGACACAATTTTAATTGATGAATTGGAGTTAGGTGACAAAGTAGCAATCCATTGGCGGTATATTTGTGAGAAGTTAAACTCCAAACAAGCCCAACATTTAGAAGAATATACTCACCGAGTTTTAGGCTATGCTAAAATAAGGGGAGAGTAAAGAAAATAACCTCCCCTTTCTTTTTTAAAATGGCCAAAAAATTAAAAATTGGAATAATTTCTCTAACTTCTTGCGAGGGTTGTCAAATTGCTATTCTCTCTTTGGGAGACAAACTTTTAAAACTTAAAGATAAAGTTGAGTTTTTAGAATTTCGATATCTAGAAGATCAACCCTGGCCTGATCATTTTGATGTTGCATTTGTTGAGGGATCGCCTATTACAAAAAAGCAACTCAAAACCTTAAAGGAAGCAAGAAAGAGAGCGGATAAATTAATTGTCTTAGGAAATTGTGCAGCTCTGGGAGGAGTGCATGAAATCAAAAATTACAAAGACAGGAACAAAATCATAAGATATGTTTATGAACGCAAAAAAGGAATTGCCAATCCGGAAATCAGAGAAATTGATAATTTTGTAAAAGTAGATTTTACAATCCCCGGGTGTCCTATTAACCCAGAAGAATTTTTGAGAGTATTGAAGAATTTAGTTGAGAAGAAACCGTTAAAAATTCCTACAATTTCTGTTTGTGAAGAGTGTCCGCTTCAGGGAACACCAGATTGTTTTATTGTAAAAAAGAGAGTATGTTTTGGACCATGGACATTAGGCGGATGTGGTGCACCATGTCCCAAAAATGGGTTAGAATGTTTAGCCTGCCGAGGGTTTAAAAAAGATGTGGATTTAGATGTTATGATAAAATCTCTTTCGCGGTTTGCTTCAAAAAAAGAATTAAAAGAAAAATTGGAGATTTTTGGGCTGAGAGACGAAGTAGAAAATAAGTGATTAAGTTACTAAGTGATTAAGCGATTAAGGCATTTTAGACCGCTCGTTTCACTCAATCACTTAGTCACTCAATCACTTAGTCACTTAAATTTATGAAGATAGTAATTGATCATATAGCAAAAATCGAGGGTCATATGGGTTTTGTGGGCCACATTTTAAAAGGGAATGTGGCAAAAGCAAAGCTTGAAGTAAAAGAAGGCGCAAGGCTTATCGAGGGGTTAATTGTCGGAAGAAATTTAGGAGATGCCCCTCTTATTACTTCGAGAATCTGCGGTGTGTGTCCGGTGGTTCACAATATTTGCTCTCTTAAAGCTTTAGAGGATGCGCTAAAAATAGATGTTTCAGATAGTGTTAAAATTTTAAGGAAATTACTCTTGGCAGGACAAATTTTGCAAAGCCATTCTTTACATCTTTTCTTTTTGAGTTTGCCAGATTTCTTTAAGTTGGATCACGATATTAAATTTGTTGAAGAATTCAAAGAAGAAAGCAAGAAGGCTACTCAAATTAGAAAGTTTGCTGATAGGTTAGTTGAAGCTATAGGAGGAAGAGCGATTCATCCAACCTCAACAAAAATTGGCGGTTTTGGAAGGGCGCCCGACGAGAAGAAACTTAAAAATATTCTAAAAGAAACTAAAAAAGCATTAAAAAATGCAAGAGATCTTGTACAAATTTTTGAGGATCTTAATTATCCAAATTTTCAAAGGAAAACAGAATTTGTTTCTTTGAGTTCAAAAGAAGAATACGCCTATTATGATGGAAAAATTAACGCTTCTGACGCAAATCCTCTTTCAGTTAAAAAATTTCTTCCCAAGATAAAAGAAATTCAATCTCCTTTTGATGTAGTAAAAAGAGCAAGATATAAAGGAAGAAGTTATATGGTAGGAGCTTTGGCAAGGCTTAATAATAATAGACATCAGCTTAACCCGGAGGCTTCAAAATTAGTAGAGAGATTTTTTGGCAAAGATATTGATTATAATACTTTTCATAATGTTTTTGCTCAGGCCGTAGAAGTCGTTCATTTTGTAGAAGAGGTGGCAAAATTGTTAGAAGAATATTTATCGAAGAACTTTAGCAAGAAAAAAATACTTGCCCCAGATAAGATTCAACCAAAAAACGGAT
>CAZTTZ010000072.1:0-2833 GCA_964616065.1 uncultured Candidatus Saccharibacteria bacterium
TGCCGACTTACCAAATTAGCAGAGGAGATGCTAAAAGACATCGAAAAGGATACAGTTGATTTTCAAGATAATTATGACAGAACAAGGAAAGAACCAACAGTTTTGCCGGCATTGCCTCCAAACCTTCTTCTAAACGGATCTTTGGGAATTGCTGTTGGTATGGCTACGAACATCCCTCCTCATAACTTGCAAGAAGTTTGCGATGCCGCAATTTACCTTTTAGACCACCCAAAAGCAACAACCGAGGAACTTTTTCAATTTATAAAAGGACCAGATTTTCCAACGGGTGGTATTATTTATAACCTCAAAGAAATTATTTCTGTCTATTCTCAAGGCAGAGGAGCCATTTTGATAAGAGGTAAGGCAGAAGTTGTAGAGAAAAAAGGAGGCTGGCAGATAGTAATTTCTGAAATTCCCTATCAAGTACAAAAGTCAGCCCTGGTAGCTCAAATTGCAAAATTAGTTCAGGAGAAAAAGATTGAGAAAATAAAAGATATAAGAGATGAATCAGATAAAGAAGGTTTAAGAATAGTAATAGAATTAAGAAAAGGAGCCTACCCTCAAAAAATTCTGAATGCTCTTTATAAATACACAGACCTTGAAAAGAAATTTTATTTGAATATGCTAGCTCTGGTTGATGGAATTCAGCCAAAAGTTCTTTCTTTAGTTGAGGTATTATTCTATTATCTTGAACATAGAAAAGAGGTAGTTTTAAGAAGAAGTAAATATGAATTAAAGAAGGCAAAAGAAAGAGAACACATCTTAGAAGGATTGGTAAAATGCTTGGCAAACATTGATAAAGTTATCTCAACTATTAAAAGATCAAAATCAAGAGAGGATGCAAAGAGAAACCTGATGTCCAAATTCAAACTTACTTCCGTTCAGGCAGAGGCAATTTTAGAGACAAAACTTGCCACTTTAGCAAGACTTGAAAGAGAAAAAATTGAAAAGGAACTAAAACAAATTAAGGCTAAAATTAAAGAATTAGAAGCTATTATTAAAAGTCCTAAAAAAGTAAAAGAAGTGGTAAAAAAGGAAATTAAAGAGTTGAAAGAGAAATATCAAGATTCAAGAAAAACAAAAGTTTTAGCTAAGGGGCCTGGCAAAATTACAGAAGAAGATTTAATTCCAGAAGAAGAGACCATCAT
The DNA here is from genome assembly GCA_964616065.1 of uncultured Candidatus Saccharibacteria bacterium. GTDB lineage: Bacteria > Patescibacteriota > Minisyncoccia > Minisyncoccales > PEYH01 > JAGGTU01. The sequence goes on from CAZTTZ010000072.1 coordinate 1,149, forward strand.
CACCTTAACTCAGAAGGGATACATAAAAAGAGTAGATCCAGCTACTTATAGAATTCAAAAGAGGGGAGGGAAGGGCATAATTGGTGTTGAAACAAAAGAAGAGGACTTAGTTGAACATTTTGTTTTGGCCAATACTCATGATCAATTATTAGTATTCACTGATACAGGTAAGGTTTTTGGCCTCCCTGTTTATGAGATTCCCAAAGGAACCCGAATTTCAAAAGGAAGAGCCTTAACAAATTTCTTAGAGATTCAAAGCGAGGATAAAATTCTGGCAGTTTTACCGATTGGCAAAAAAGATTTAGAAAGAAAAGTGAAATATCTAATTATGGCTACCAAAAACGGGATAGTTAAAAAGACCGCCCTTGAAAAATTTAAAAATTTAAGAAGCACAGGCTTGATTGCAATTCGCCTCAAGAAAGGAGATCTTCTAAGAAAAGTTCGCAAGACTAAAGGCGATAATTTAATAATTCTTGTTACTAAAAAAGGAATGGCAATAGAATTTCATGAGAAAGAAGTAAGACCTATGGCAAGAAACGCTGCGGGAATCAGAGGAATTAAGCTTAAAAAAGATGACGAACTTATTGGAATGGAAATAGTAGATAGTCAGACAAAAAAGACCAAGCAGTATTTATTGGTGGTTTCTGAAAATGGTTTCGGAAAAATGACAGAAATTTCAAAATATCGTTTACAAAAGAGAGGAGGAACAGGATTGATTACAGCCAAAACCACGCAGAAAACAGGAGGTCTGGTTGAGGCACGCATTCTCAAAGGAGATGAAGATTTAATTATTATTTCTAAAAAAGGCCAGGTTATTAGAACTTCTGCAAACAGCATACCAGTTTTGGGCCGAGCAACTCAAGGTGTGCGCATTATGCGACTCAAACAAGGTGATAAGGTAGCCTCTTTTATTTATTTATAATTTATCACTTATCACTTATGGTTTATTTTTTAGAACCTGAAAAAATCATAGAGGATCTTGATCTCCAAGAAGATGCTACTGTGGCTGACTTTGGCGCCGGCGCAGGAGGCTTTACAATTTCTTTAGCTAAAAAACTTAGAAAGGGCGGTTTTGTATATGCTTTAGACATCCAAGAGGAACCTCTTTCAGCTCTTTTGGGAAGTGCAAAAATGTTTGGACTAAATAACATTAAGACGATTAAGTGTGATCTAGAAGAGCCAGAAGGGTCTACTCTGCCAGACAATTCTTTAGATGCAGTCTTTATTGTTAACCTTTTATTTGAGGTAGATGACCCAGAGCGAATAGTAAAAGAAGCCAAAAGAGTAGTAAAACCAGAAGGCCAGATTATAATCATTGATTGGAAAAAAGACGCCCCTTTTGGGCCAGAAGAAAAAAGAATTGGACCTGAAGAAATACAAACAATTGCAAGACATCTTAATTTAGAAATAACAAAAGAGATCGAAGCAGGTGCGTACCACTGGGGAGTTGTTTTGAGAAAAAAGAAGGAAAATAATGTTTTTTCATCTGTATGAAAAAAGTTTCTTATTTTTTTATTCTCATTTTGATTGCTTTCCTGTTTTTTGCTCAAAAAGCAGAGGCAATTTCAATTAATACTTTTGGAATACCAACCGAGGTTTGGACCGGGGATACCGTCTCTGGAACAATTGAGGTGACTACTCTTTGTAATTTGAATCACGACCGAGTAGAGATAGAAGTAATAAGA
>CAZTTZ010000073.1:0-2806 GCA_964616065.1 uncultured Candidatus Saccharibacteria bacterium
TTTATTGTGGCAGTTGCTCTTTTGCTGATTGTTTCAGTTTTTCCTATTCCCGGAAATTACAAAGTGATGACGGTTCTCTCTGGTTCAATGGATCCAGCAATAAAGATGGGAAGTGTGGTTGTAATAAAGCCACAAGAGGAATATAAAGTAGGAGATGTAATTACATTTGGCTCTTATAGTAAAACAAAGCCGCCTATTACTCATAGGATTTACGAGATAAAAGAAGTTAATGGCAAAAAAGTTTATATCACAAAAGGAGATGCCAACAATGCCCCGGATAACCGTGAGGTTAGAAAAGAGGATATTTTAGGAAAAGTTATCTTTAGCGTTCCTTATTTTGGTTATCTTGCAAGTTTTGCCCAAAAACCTTATGGATTTGCAACTCTGATAATTATCCCTGCCATTTTAATTATCGCCGATCAGATAAAAGTTATTGTAAAAGAAATTAAAAAGAGAAGAGGAGGATAATGACTAAAAAATGGACAATCTTTTTAATAATTTTAGCCATCCTTATAATGGCAGGCTTTGGTGGAGGAGAAAGAGATAACCAAATTCTGGCTCAAAATCAGCCTGTGTCAGGGGATGGTGAATTTCATTCTTACACCTTTAATTTGTCTCCTACCACATTTGCAACATTGGGAGACTCTCCTACTGGAAGTTTTTATGATACTGAAACAGGTTCTGCCAACCTATCTGCTGGAGTTTTGGACTTTTCTTTGGCCCCGGCCACCGACGATTTTGTTAATTTAACTCCGGGGGAGGAAAATTACCTCGCAAAAAGAGAGGTTCAAATTATAAACAATGGGAGTTTAAACTTCTTTTATAAAGTAAAAGCCATTCCTGATCCTCAGCAAACTTCTCAAAATTGCAACCAATTTACATTAACTCTATTTTTAGAAAATGGTACCCCAATTTCTCAAAACCTTTTCTCTTTTGAGACAGGCCCAATTCAGTTTTCTGATTTAACAGATGATTTGGTTTTCAAAATAGGTTTGACAGGGGAGATCTCTGGCACAAAAAAATGCACCTTTAATTTGGAATTTGAGGCTTGGCAAGATGCCTCAATGACATCTGGCTTTTTTGACACAGAAATACTTTCAAATTATGTGGAAACCAAAGAAGAATCTTCCTCCCAACCTCAAGCTGACATTGTTATTAATGAATTTTTGCCGAATCCTGATTCAAACGCCCCATATCCGGCTAATAAAGAGTTTATTGAATTAAAAAATAACAGCAATTCTCCCGTAGATGTGGCAGGCTGGAAAATTTCAGAAATGACAAGTGGAGGAGCGGAGAGAAAATATACTATAACTACAACAAGTGGCTCTTATACAGCAATCCCTTACGGTAGTTCTACGGTAATTCCTGCTGGCGGTTGGCTTGTTTTACTTTTAAGCGACAGCACGGCTTTAAACAATAATGGAGATACCGTTAAGCTTTATGACAATAATGATAATCTTATAGATTCTTACACTTACAGAGGCGCAACTCAGGAGAATAAATCCTATGCCCGCTATCCTGATGGTTCTGAAAACTGGTATGACCCAATTCCAACTCCTGGTGGGCCAAATAAATTAGAGCCAACTAGTTCAGAAGTAGAACCTGATTCAACAACGCCTCAAATAAGTAATCCAGAGCAAGACGGGAACGGAGAGAAAGAAATAGTAGAAGGAGGAGATTTAGAAGAACAACAAGATTTGGAAGGCAAACAAGGCTTAGAGGAAGAACAAGGCTTAGATGAAGGGCAAGGTGCGGAAGGTGAATCTATAGAAGAAGTACCGGATGAGGATAAAGTACCAGAGAAGGATGAAACATCAGATGAGGATAAAGAAGAGGAACAATTAGAAGAAGGAGACTTAAAGCAGGATGAAGGAGAAGCTTTAGACAAAGAGGGAGATCAAGAAGGGGATATAACTCAAGATGGCGATGATCAAGGTGAGGTTATGAATAAAGAAGGAGACGCTGCCGTAGAGGATAAGGGAGACGATCAAGGCAATGTTGATCAAGACAATTTTAATCAAAACAATCCTGCTCAAGACAATCCGCAAGATCAAGGCAATATTCAAGATGGGAATATTCAGGGAGAAACTACTTTACAAGACGAGAGCCAGCCAGCAGATGAACAAAAACCCGTGGTTTTACCAAATGATGGGGCAGGAAATACGACTTCTGGCGGTTCAGATCAGGATGGACAAATACAAGAAAATGGACAGCCGTCTCAAAATGGAGATGATAACGGACAAGGCCAGGGTCAGGGAGGCGGTCAATCTCTTGACATTTCTAACGATATAAATCTACAAGGAGAAGCAGAATTGAGTCAATAATATGGAAAAACCAAGAAAAATTTTAATCATCTTTGTCACTTTAGGAGTTATTTCCTTTGGGAATTTTGTCTTTGCGCAGGACCAAAATATTTTGGTTGAAATTTTTGATGGGACAGATTTTGTTCCTCTTGAAGGCAGACCAATTTTTAATGTTGAGAATTTCGCGCCCGGGGATACAATAACCAAAAAAATACGGGTTTATAACTATACTCAAAATCCTCAAACAATTGGTCTAAAGGTGACTAATTTTGAAAGAGGGTGTCAAAATAACTTTTGTCTGGCAGATCAGTTAATTTTAACGATTCAAGAAAATGCAACTTCTCATTATTCTGGTTCTCTGACCGATTTTTATAACGCAGGTGAGGTTCCCTTAAGCGAAGTGAGGTCAGAAGAATATAATGAATATGAATTGTCCGTCTATTTCAAGCCAGAAAGCGGAAGCGAATATCAAGACCTATCAACAACTTTTGATTTAGAAATTG
>CAZTTZ010000074.1:0-2712 GCA_964616065.1 uncultured Candidatus Saccharibacteria bacterium
CGATGCTGGTATCGTCATATGGCATCGTTGTACGTTTTACGATTAACGATACGGGTCTCGATGCCGTACAACGTACAACGCTTATTTACTTGTTGGAGAGAGCAAGCCCAAATGTCTTGCTCTTTTTATTGCTTGAGAAATTTTTCTTTGATGAAAACGACAAAGCCCAGTTGCTTTTCTGGGTCTTATTTTGCCCAATCCGGTGATAAACCTTTTTAAGGTTTTTACGTCTTTGTAGTCTATTTCTTTTATATTTTGCTTACAAAAATAACACTCCATAAATTTAGAAGGGTATTTCTTCTATGTTGATATTTTCATCCTCTTCAATGATAGGAATTTCTTCTTCTATTGGCTCTTGAGAGGAAGTCTCTTTTAATTCGGCCTGTGCTGCTTTCTTTGGCCCTAATTGAAGCCGTTCAGCAACAATCTCAGTTCTTGATTTTTTTACCCCGTTTGCATCTTCCCAGCTTCTTGTAACCAATCTGCCTTCCACAAAAACCAGCCTTCCCTTTTTTAGATATTGAGATGCAATTTCTGCTAATCTTCCCCAGGTAACCACCCTGTGATATTCTGTTAGTTGTTTTTTCTCACCAGTTTGTTTATCAATCCAAATTCTATTCGTTGCCACTCTAAAAGAGCAGACCATCTTTCCGTTAGGGGTAGTTCTGATTTCCGGATCAAAAGTTAAATTTCCTAACAAAAATACCTTATTTAAGTTCATTCCTCTAATATTTCTTTTAATTTTTCGTCTAACTCTTTTAATTCGACCTTTTTAGGTTTTTTGGATTTCTGGGTTTCTTTTGGTGTTTTAACAAGCCTTTTTCTTTTATTAATAATTAAATGGCTAAGAACGCCGCTCTCTTCTTTTATTCTTCGTTCTAACTCTTCTATTTTTTCGGGAGAATAGTCAAACTCAAGGGTGGTCAAAAACCCCTCCTCAAATTTATTTATAGGATAGCCAAGCTTAATCTTAACTGGAGCCAACTCACTTTCTATTCTCCCTCCTTGCTCGGAAATAAAACTTTTTATTTTCTCTTTCAAAGCCTCCAACTCTTTCTCCTCTAAAATTGGTGAAGCAATATATGTGAGTTCATAAAATTTTTGCATATCTTTTATTTTAACAACAGATTATCATAAAAGTCAATAATAATTTGTTACTTTCCTGCTTGGAGTTCTATTAATTTTTTGTTATTATTTAAAATATGAAAGTGACACCTAAAATTTTCAGAGCTTACGATATAAGAGGTGTTTATCCAAAAGAATTAAATAAGAATACAGCTTATTTTGTAGGTAAAGCCTTTTGTTTATTTTTAAAAGAGTATTATGAAATCTCTTGCCCTAGGATTGTTGTTGGGTATGATGTAAGGCTTTCATCACCTTTGCTTTCTAAAAAAATAAAAGAGGGAATCTGTGCTGCTGGGGGTAAAATTTTAGATCTGGGATTTTGTTCCACTCCTTTAAATTATTTTGCAATTTGGCAAACAAAAGCAGATGGAGGAGTTATGGTTACCGCTTCACATAATTCAAAAGAATATAATGGCTTTAAACTTTCTCTCAGAAAAGTAAAAGCACTTTCTACCCAAAAAGGTACAAAAGTAATTTATGAAAAAATTCTAAAACTTCGAAAAACTCCTTGCAAGATTAAGAGGGTAGAGAGGATTGATATTTCAGATAGATATTTCAAATTCCTTGAGAAAGAAATAAAAGGAATTGACCTATCTTGTATAAAAATAATTGTAGATTTTTCCAACGGAAGTATGGGCCCAATCTTCAAAGAGTTTGCCAAGAAATTTTCAATTCAATATAAGCCCTTGTTTGAAGAACCAGACGGCAACTTTCCTAATCATGATCCAAACCCTTTAAAAGAAGAAAATCAAAAAGCTATCAAAAAATATTTAAAGAAGGGAAGTTTTGATTTAGGGGTAATGTTTGATGGAGATGGGGATAGAATATACTTTTTTGATGAAGAAGCCAATTTTATTAGGGCTGACTATATTTTAGCCCTTCTTGCAAAAAATTATTTAAAAAACTCAAAGTCAAGGTATGTTGTTTGTGACCTTCGTGCAAGTAGGGGGGTGGAGGAGGTAATTAGAAAAGCAGGAGGTAAATTAGTGAGAAGTAAAGTAGGATATCCTTTTATCAAAAAGGAGATGGAAAAATATAAGGCATTTTTAGGAGGAGAACTTTCCGGGCACTATTTTTGGAAAGATAGTTGTTTCTCTGAGGCTTCTCTTTTGACCCTTCTTCGTCTAATGAAGATTTTAAAATCTTCCAAGAAACCGCTTTCTGCTCTTATTAAACCTATTGCTCGATACGCAAGTTCAAAAGAAATTAATTTTGAAGTAGAGGATAAGCAAGCAAAAATACAAGAGTTAAAGAAAATTTATAAAGATGGTAAAATCTCAGAATTAGATGGCTTGACTGTTGAATATAAAAATTGGTGGTTTAATATAAGACCTTCAAATACAGAGCCAGTTGTAAGACTCACCGTTGAGGCAAAAACAAAAAAACTCCTTGAGAAGAAAATAGAGGAATTGACAAGGCTGATAGCTTAAAACTCAAAACTTGCCTGCCGCCGGGCAGAAGTTAAGACTATCAATTAGCTTTAAGTTTTGCGCTGTAACTTTGCGCTTTGCGTTTTAAGCTTTGAGCTTTTATTAAACTTCAATCACTACCGGCAATATCATAGGCCGCTTTTTTGTTTTTTCAAAC
>CAZTTZ010000075.1:0-2592 GCA_964616065.1 uncultured Candidatus Saccharibacteria bacterium
GTCAGACCCCTGTCAGGATCAATTACTCAGTCACTCAGTAACTTAATCACTTGTTCACTCAGCTACTTGGTCACTTGGTGACTCATCCACTTGGTGACTTTATTTTTCTTCCATTTTTTGTTAGTATTTAGAAACAATTAAAATAACGCTATGAAGAAAAAAGATTTATTTCTTGGATTACTTTTGGGCTTTCTAATTGGCATTTTAGCTATCGCTGTCTTCAAAAATTTAGAAGCCGAACTTGCAGAGAAATTCACATGGTTTTCTTTAAAGTTTATTTATCCTTTTCCAATAATTATTCCAATACTAATAGTTATAGGATTGTTTGTAGCTCAGGTAATTTCCAAGAAAATTAAGGTTGTTTGGCAGTTAGCAAAATTTGTAGTTGTTGGAGCTTTAAACACTTTTATTGATTTAGGAATTTTGGGTTTTTTGATGTGGACGACAGATGTTGAGAAAGGGGCTTTATACGGATTTTTCAAATTTATCTCTTTCTCTTGTGCTGCTACAAATAGCTATTTTTGGAACAAATTCTGGACATTTGAAAAGGGCGCACAAGTCAAAGGTAAAGAATTTGCAGGATTTTATTTTGTTACAGGTATTGGGGCATTAATTAATGTAGGGGTGGCAGTGTTTTTAGTTAATGTTGTAGGTCCTCAATTTCATATTGCTCCTACTATCTGGGCAGGGGGAGTGGCACCAATTATAGGAGTTTTGTGTGGTTTTATGTGGAACTTCCTTGCCTATAAATTCTTCATCTTCAAAAAGTAACAGTCAACAAGTCATCAAGTCACCAAGTTACCAAGTTATCGAGTTAATAAATGATTAAGGTTTAGTGACTTGGTGACTCAGTGGCTTGGTCACTATTATATGGTTCTCTATCGGAAATATAGACCGAAAACATTTTCTGAAGTAATTGGCCAGGAACACATAGTTAAAACTCTGACCAATGCAATTGAGGAAAATATGATTTCCCATGCTTATTTATTTGCCGGTCCTTGGGGTTCTGGCAAGACAACATTGGCTCGCCTCTTTGCAAAAGCAATTAATTGTGAACAAAGAAAGGGGTATGAACCATGTAATAAATGTTTATCATGTCAGGAGATAAATGAAGGAAGAGCAATAGATCTTATTGAGATTGATGCTGCCTCAAATAGAGGAATTGAAGAAATCAGACAACTAAAAGAAGGGGCAAAGTTTTCTCCAACTCGCCTAAAGTATAAAGTTTTTATCATAGATGAATCCCATCAGCTTTCAAAAGATGCAGCAAACGCTCTTTTAAAAATATTAGAGGAGCCACCCGAGCATGTAATTTTTATTTTAGCCACAACGCAGCCAGAGAAAATGATTCCCACAATTATCTCCCGTTGTCAGAGATTTGACTTTCATAAATTAACTGTCCCTCAGATTTTAAAGAAACTTGAATTTATTTGTAAGAATGAGAATATCGACATTGAAAAAGAAGCTCTTGAGCTCATTGCTGCTAATTCCAGTGGCGCAATGCGAGATGCCGAAAGTTTTTTAGACCAAATAGTTACATATGCCAAAACCCAAAAAATGAAGAAAATAGCCACCGATGATGTAAAAGATATTTTAGGGCTAATTGATATAAATATAATAAGTCAATTTGTAGATTTTCTTATACAAAAAAATCCAGCAAAATGCGTGGAGTTCTTAAATAAAAATTTAGAAAAAGGCCTAAACCCTTTTGAATTCGCAAAATCTCTTATTGGCTATTTAAGAAGCGGTTTGATTTTGAAAATTGACTCTAATTTAGACAATCCTTTACTTGAAAATTTAACTTCGGAGGCAAAATCAAAATTAAAAGAACAGCTTAACAAAATAGAAGAAAGAAATTTGCGAAAGTTTTTAAAGATATTTTTAGAAGCCCAAAACAAGATGAAATATTCACCAATCCCTCAACTCCCCTTGGAACTGGCGATTGTTGAAATTTGTCAAAATGAATAAAATATGGTTAAATTTCAAATGATTGCGGGGTGGTGTAACCGGTAACACAGCGGCCTTTGGAGCCGTTGATCCAGGTTCGAATCCTGGCCCCGCAGCTACGCTGAGCATAGGTCGGCCTCGCTTAGTGAGGCAGCCACCGCTATATTAAGTAAGTTAAACTTAGATATTGTTTTACTAAATTTACCCTAATTGATTTAACTAAAAAAGGCGGAGATCAAAAATAAGACGTTTTCGTTTTAAAAAGCTGTCCCTAAAATTGGGGCTGTTTTAATTTTTAACAAAAATTTTTCAGGGGTTGACAGACCGTTCTGTTTGGGATATTCTAAAATAATAACTTACCGATCGGTAAGTAAATGAAAAAAAATTATGCAGCAATCAAGAAGGAAAATCCTAAAAACAGCCTCTGAGCTTTTTTCTGAGTTTGGGTTTTTGGGCGTCTCAATGGAAACCATCGCCAAGAAATTAAATATTACCAAAGCTGCTTTGTATTATCATTTCAAGAGTAAAAAAGAACTTTATTTTGAAGTTCTTGAGAAATCATTTCAGAATTTAGTTGACTCTATAGATAGGGAAGTCTCAAAGGCTAATTCTCCGGAGGAGGCTATTATAAGAGCAATTAGAGGT
>CAZTTZ010000076.1:0-2458 GCA_964616065.1 uncultured Candidatus Saccharibacteria bacterium
TTCTATATTTTTTACCCCGGACACCTTTTGGTTATTTATTTGATAAAGGTTTTTTTCTTCTAGGAAACTATTGATTTTTTAAAAATCGCGTCTATAATAGTTTGTAGTCTAAAATCAATATTCTAGTTTAAAGTTTATAGTGCAAGGTTCATAGTTTTTAATGGGCCGCCATCGTCTAAAGGCTAGGACACGGGGCTTTCAATCCCGAAATCCGGGTTCGAGTCCCGGTGGCGGCACAAATTTATTCTAAGTGCGCCAATCCTTTAAATTTTTCTAATTCTTTTCTTAAAAGAGGGTATTTTTTTAGGTAAATATCTTGTTCTAAAATTTCCTTGGCTGCTTCTCTGGTAGTTTTTATAAGATTTAAGTCTGATAAATACTCCATTGCCAAATTAGGAATCCCCCACTGTCTTTTCCCTACAAAATCTCCAGGGCCTCTTAATTTTAAATCTACCTCTGCCAGTTTTAAACCATCATCTGTCTCTACCAAAGCTTTTAGTCTTTTTTGAGTGCTTCTTGAAGAAGACTCACAAAATAAAAAGAAATAAGATTCCTCCCCTCCTCTCCCTATTCTGCCTCTAAATTGATGAAGCTGGGCTAATCCAAATCTCTCTGCCCCCTCTACGATCATAACAGTTGCATTAGGTATATCTATTCCAACCTCAATCACAGAGGTTGAAACCAAAATATTAATCTTCCCTTCTCTGAAATCCTTCATTATCCTTTCTTTTTCTTTAGAGGACAATTTACCATGGAGCATTCCGACTTCAAATTCAGGGAAAATTTTTTCTTTAAGTTTTTTATACTCTTCCTTTACCGCCCTTATTTCACTCTTTTCTCCGGGTTCAATTCTTGGACAGATCAAAAATGCTTGCCTTCCTTTTTTTATCTCTTCTTTTATCAATTGATATGCCTTTTCTCTTTTTTTGGGCGGAACAATAACTGTATTTACTTTCCTTTTCCCTCTGGGCATTTCATCTAAAATTGAAATATCTAAATCTCCATAAATGGTTAAAGAAAGAGTTCTTGGAATTGGAGTGGCGGTCATAGAAAGAAGATGAGGAATAAGTCTTTCTTTTGTCTTTGATTGTTTACAAAGCTTTGCTCTTTGTTCTACTCCAAAGCGATGTTGTTCATCTACTATAACAAGGCCAAGTTTTTTGAATTTAACTTTATCTTGGATTAAGGCGTGTGTCCCAATTAAAATATCTATTTCCCCTTTCTCTGTAAACTCAATTAGTTTTCTTTTGGAAATCTCAACTACTTCATTCTTTAATTTTTTTGAAAAAAATCTATCGCTTTTTGAGGTTAAAAGTCCTATATTAAGATTAAAGTTTTTGAGAAAATTATGGATTGTTTCAAAATGTTGTTTTGCTAAAATTTCAGTTGGTGCCATAAAGGCAACCTGATAACCATTTTTTGCACAATTTAAAGCAGAAATGGTTGCAACAACAGTTTTACCTGATCCAACATCTCCTTGAAGAAGTCTTGACATGGGAATTTTTTTCTCCATGTCTTTCAAAATTTGCCAGGCGGCTTTTTTTTGAGCCTGGGTTAATTTAAAAGGCAAAGAGTCAACGAATTTCTTCACCACTTCTATTTTTATAGGGATTGGGGCGGATTTTTCTTTATATCTTTCTATTCTTTGCTCTAAAACAAATAGTTGAAGGATGAGTAAATCTTGGAAAGCAAATCTCTCTTTTGCTTTTTTGGCAAGCTCAAAGCTTGATGGAAAATGAATTTGCGAAATTGCCTCTTTGATTGGTAAAAGGTTATATTTTTTAAGTATAAACTCTGGAAGAGGTTCTTTAAGAGAGGTAAGATATTTTTTCAGAATTCTTTTTATAGCAAACCTGAGCCATCTCGAAGTTAGACCCTCTGTTTCAGGATATACAGGAACAATTCTGCCAACATGTGTCAGTCGAGGATCAAAGGGCTGAATATTTGGGTCTTTTATTTTCTCATAAACTGGGTTTTGAAGACAAGATTCTTTTGCGCCAATTGTTAATTTGCCTGCTAAAAGTAAATGAGTGTCTTTTTTTAAGACATTCTTTAAAAAGGGCTGATTAAACCAGATTGCTTTTATTGAACCACTCTCATCACTTATAAGCGCCTGGGTGAGAATGATTCCTTTTTTGTGAGTTTTTATGTTCTCTATCTTGATAATTCTTCCTTTAATACAAAATATCTGGTTAATCTTAATTTGGGAAATTTTAAGAATTTGAGAAAAATCCTCATATCTGTGAGGAAAGTGGAATAACAAATCCTTGACCGTTTCTATTCCTAATTTTTTAAGTTTTTTTAAATATCTCTTTTGAATCCATTTAAGTTTTGTAAGAGGAAGAGACAAATCCATCCTTTTATTTTAAATTAAAAAAGCTCCTTTTTAAACAGAAGCTGTGTAATTCTTTCTCTTTTTTCCCGTTTTGTCTCTTTTGAGTACTTTATTAACCCTTCG
>CAZTTZ010000077.1:0-2428 GCA_964616065.1 uncultured Candidatus Saccharibacteria bacterium
TTTTGTTTGTCAATCAATTAATTAAAGAGGGGAAAAAGGTTATCCTTTGTGATTGCGATGTAGAATGTCCTAATGACTATTTATTGATGGGACAGAAATTAAAAAATCCGGTCAGAAAAGTTTTTGCTGAGTTTCCGAAATTAAATAAGAAAAAGTGTAAAAAATGCGGTTTATGCGTTAAAACCTGCCGCAGCAATGCTATTTTTCAAGCACCGGGGGAATATCCGATATTTATCAAAGATTTATGTTCTGGTTGCGGAGCTTGCTGGATAGTTTGCCCCTACGGAGCAATAAAACCCCAAAAAGAAGAAACGGGCAAAATATACCAAAATAAAATCTCAAATCCACAACTCAAATCTCAAAACTTAAATTTTTGGTTGATCACAGGCGTAGCTAAGGCGGGATTGGAAGAAACGGGTCCAGTGGTGACTAAGGTTAAAGAATTTGCTCTAGGTTTTGCTAAAAAAGTAAAGGCCGATTATGTTTTATTTGATACGGCAGCTGGAACTCATTGTCCGGTAATTTCTGCGATAACAAATTGCGATTTAGTTTATGCTGTTACTGAACCTACACCAATGGGAGCCCACGACTTAACCTTAATTTTGGATTTATGTAAAAAATTAAAAGTGAAAACAAAAATAATTTTAAATCAAGCAGATTTAGGAGATAAAACAAAAGTTAAAAAAATAGCTAAAAATTACAAAACAAAAATAGAAAAAGAAATTCCTTATTCAAAAAAATTAGTTGAAGCGTATTCAAAAGGTCGATTATTGAATTTCAGTTTTTATTAAAAAATGAAAAAAACATTTGAAGGATGGCTGTTTAATAGAATAGAAATAGTCGGAAATAAAAAATATAATCACGTTGGATGTGAGGGAAAAGATGAAAAATTTGGCGAGTTTTTAGTCCAATTTGTTCCAGAGGTAGGCATGAGAAGAAAAGTAAAGTTTACAATAGAAGCATTAGAAGAGCCGAAAATAATAGAGGAATATAAAAAAGGAAAATCATATGTTTAGGGTAAATAAAGAAAAATGTATTGGATGCCGAGCCTGTATTGCTAATTGCCCCGGAGCAACTAAAATAGGAAAAGACGGGAAAGCAGAAATAGTTGATCAAGAAAAATTAGAAGAGTGTGGAGGGGAAAGCATTTGTCCTCTGGGAGCAATTGAAAAAATCTCTGAAGAAGAAAAATCAGAGCTTTCTCCGGGCTTGGCTCCTTCTGAATCTCAACCCCCTAATGGAAGAGGGCTTGGTAGAGGAAGAGGTCCTGGCTGGTTAAGAGGAATGGGAAGAAAGCGGCGAGGCGGAAGAAGATAATTTTTCTATTTAATTTTAACTCAATTATGACTCAAAAAAGCTTTTTTTTAGATTGTCAAAAACAACTCAGAGAGATAGCTAGTCAACTAAAATTGGAACCTGAGATTTTAAAAGAGTTAGAAGAACCCCATAGAGTTATTAAATTCCAAATTCCTGTTTTGATGGATAATGGAAAGAAAAAGATTTTCTTTGGATTTCGCTCTCAACATAATAATGCTTTAGGTCCTTATAAAGGCGGAATCCGTTATCACCCAAATGTTTCAGAAAACGAGATTAAAGCTTTATCAATGTTAATGACCTGGAAATGTTCTTTGGTAGGTTTGCCCTTTGGCGGAGCAAAAGGAGGAGTAATTGTTAATCCCAAAGAGTTGAGCCAAGAAGAATTGGAAAAGCTTTCTCGGGGCTATGTGAAAGAAGTTTTCCCTTTGATTGGTCCAGAGAAAGATATTCCGGCCCCAGATGTTAACACAAACCCCCAGATTATGGCTTGGATGGTAGACGAATATTCAAAATTAAAAGGCAAAGAGACACCAGCCGCTTTTACTGGAAAACCTTTAGAAATGTGGGGATTAGAAGGTAGAAGCGAGGCTACAGGATATGGAGGAGTGGTAATCCTCAAAAAACTTCAAGAGATTTTCGGTTTTAAACCTGAAAAAACAACTTTGGCTATTCAGGGTTTCGGAAATGTGGGTTCTAATTTTGCTCGTTTCGCCGCTCTTTCTGGTTACAAGATTGTGGCTGTTTCTGAAGCAGAAGGTGGGATTTATGTTGAAGAAGGGTTAAATCCAGAGGAAGTTTTACACTGTCGAGAAAGAAAAGGAAAAATTGCCGGATGTTATTGCGTGGGTTCGGTTTGTGATTCAAGTTATGGAAGACAAATTACCAATAAAGAGCTTTTAGAAATGGAAGTTGATATTTTAGTTCCAGCGGCCGTTGAGAATGTTATTACTGAAGATAATGCCCCGAAGATTAAAGCAAAATACATCATCGAGATGGCAAATGGTCCGGTGACGCCTGAGGCTCAAGAAATTTTAGAGAAGAGAGAAATTATATCTGTCCCAGATTTTTTGGCTAATGCTGGTGGGGTTATTGCTTCCTATTTTGAATGGTT
>CAZTTZ010000078.1:0-2364 GCA_964616065.1 uncultured Candidatus Saccharibacteria bacterium
TTCAGCAAATCCAGATGGTGTAATGTCGGCTTTGGATTATCTTAAAGTTTGGGAAAACAAAAAAGTAATTGTGATGCCTTGCTTGATCGAACTTGGAAAGGCTTCAAAAGAGGTGCACAGAAAAATAGGTGAAAAAATTGCCGAAGTTTGTGATTTAGCAATTATAACCACAAAAGATAGGTTTAAAGACCTTAAACAAGGCGCCATAAATAAAGGAATGAAAGAAGAGAATATTTTATTTATTGAAAGCCCACAAAAGATTTTTGAAAAGATAAAAAGCTTTTGTGAGGCGGGAGATGTAGTTCTTTTAGAAGGAAGAGTGCCAGAGTGCTTAAAAGAATTATTAAAAGAAAAAGCCTCCTCCGATTAGGAGAAGGCCGGGATAGCAGCGTGCTTTTTGAGGGCGATCACCCGAAAATTAGGAAGGTTTGTTTTTCTAGCTATGTGATTATATGTGGCATCAACAATCACCCGGAGATCCGTCAGACCCATGTCAGTCAAATACTTTAGTACAGCACTGGTATGGTATCGAGTCCAAACACACCCATTAGGAGTCTCGATAATCACAGAGAATGTTCCACTAGCATCATTGAGCCTGATCTTACCTTCTGCTGTTGCTATTTGTGCTTGATAAACCCTAAATTCATCGGAGACCCCTTCCTCTAAAGGCAGATATTCTACGATAAGTTCTATAGGATAGTTATTTTCCTCAAGATCATTAACAATGGCAGCCTGAACTACCTTCATTCTTACCCCACACTCATCTTGGAGTTTTTGAGAAAGAGCTTGCAAGGCCTTTTCAATCCATATGGCGTCAAAGTGAGAGGTGGGTAACTCTAAAGAAGAAAATAATTCGCCCAGCGGTACCCCGAACTCAAAGCCGGTGTCGCTTTTAAATACCATCCACCGGTCCGGGCCACGTCTTTCTTCAGTAAGATACCAAACTCCATAATCTCCTTCGGCACCTATTTCCAGCAGTTTCAGTAAGCTCATCTCACCCTCCTTATTCAATTGTTAAAGATGCTAAAATATTAATATGAAAAAGGGAATTTGTCAAGGAAAACCAATATTTATATCTTTATCGCCAAATATCGAAAGCGATGACATTCGCTTGGTTTTGAAATTGATTTTTCGACCTTGGAAATGGAAAAAGGGTAAATCAATTCAATTATTAGAAGAGAAATTTAAAAAATATTTAGGAGTAAAATACGCCTTTTCTTTTAACAGTGGAAGAAGCGCCTGGCTGGCAATTTTAAAGGCACTTAATTTGAAGGAAGGAGATGAAGTATTAATTCAAGCCTTTACTTGCAATGCAGCTGTTAATCCTATTCTTGCTTTGGGTTTGAAGCCTGTATATGTAGATATAGAAAAAGAGACGCTAAATCTTAATCCAAAAGACTTGGAAAAGAAAATCACCAATAAAAGCAAAGTTGTTTTGATACAGCACACATTTGGCTTACCAGCTCAAATAGACGAAATTTTACAAGTCTGCCAGAGACACAATTTAATTTTAATAGAAGACTGCGCTCATTCATTAGGTGCAACTTATAAAGAAAAGAAAGTTGGTACTTTTTCAAAAGCAGCATTTTTTAGTTTTGGAAGGGATAAAATTATATCCTCAGTTTATGGGGGAATGGCTACAACAAACGATCCTGTTTTGGCCAAGAAGTTAAGACACTATCAAGAAAAACTTAGATATCCCGGCTATTTCTGGATTTTCCAGCAACTTTTACATCCAATTTTAGTTGAATACTTAATAAAACCTCTTTATCGATTTGATGAACTTGGAAGATATCTTTTAATTCTTTTTCAGAAAATAGGCATTTTATCAAAAGGTGTAATAAAAAAAGAAAAGAAAGGGAGGTTGCCAAAATATATTCCCCAAAAAATGCCAAACGCTTTAGCCATTTTAGCATTTAACCAAATGAGAAAACTTAAAAGATTTAACGAACACAGAAAAGAAATAGCAGAAATTTATAAATATGAATTTAGAGATATAGGTTTAACATCTCAAAAAAATCAAGATGGGAGAATTTTTATGCGATATCCTCTAATTTTGGAAGGCAAAGATACAGATAAGATTTTAAAAGAGTTTAGAAAAAAGAAAGTTTTTCTTGATGATGGTTGGAGAAAGACACCGATTGTTCCTCCGGATACTGATCAAAAAAGAATGCAATATCAATCTGGTAGTTGTAAAATAGCTGAACTTGTAGCTGAATACATTGTAAATCTTCCCACTCATATTAATATTTCTAAAAAAGAAGCTCGAGCAATTTCAGGTTTATTGAAAGATTTTACTTCCATTGATCTTTCAAAAGAAAAGTGATATATTTTGTTATTCAAAAAGGAGGTGAAAAATGGAGC
>CAZTTZ010000079.1:0-2300 GCA_964616065.1 uncultured Candidatus Saccharibacteria bacterium
CCTCTTCTTTTTTCTCCTTAATTACCTCCGGTTCTTTGACCTCTTCTTTTTCTTCTGCTAATTCTTCTTCTATTCTTTCAGGCGGGGCTACAGTAACTACAACTTCCTTTGGGTTCTTCAAAATCTCTACATTATCAGGTATTTGCAAGTCTTCTATTAAAACTTCATCATGAATTTCTTTTAGATTACCCACATCTACTTTTATCTCATGTGGCAAATCTTTTGGCAAAGCCCTTACCTCTACTTCATCTAAGTTTCTTACCAAAGTCCCTCCTAAGTTTTTAACTGCTGGCGCCTCTCCTACAATTACAAGCGGAACCCAAGCAGTAACTTTCTTCTCCAGGTCAGGCTGATACAAATCTACATGGATAATTTTATCTGCCAGGGGATCCTGTTGAATATCGTGAATAAGTACCAAATATTTTTTCTTCTCTCCTTCAATCTCTAAATTGATTAGCGAACTCTCCCCTGCCTGTCTCCAGATTTTTTCAAAAGATTTGTAATCTAATACAAGTGGCGTATTTTTTATTTTAGGCCCATATAAAATAGCGGGTAGAAGATTTTCTGCTCTTAGACGTTTGATTTTCCTGCCCAAGACTTCTCTTTTTTTGGCTTTAAGTTGGAGCTGAGCTTCTTTATTCATAATCTTAATCAGATTTTATTTCAAAAGAGTAGCCAAAAGACCTTCGTATTTTGAAAATAACCCAGAAGCTACTATAAAGAGGGCTGCAAGAAAGCACAAAACTGTAATGACATCTATTAACCTCATAGCACTCTCTAAATAATACCAAACCCTTCATTTTGTGTAAAGTATTTGTTAGGGCACAGTTTTGGTATCGAATAAAGGAAAGCGTCTTAAAAAGACGCTTTCCTTGAAGAAAAACATTGTCCATTAATCACTTATGCTGAGGGTGTGCTTGATCCTCCCCTTGATTTCTGCTTCTTAAAAAGATACCAAACCACCCCCAAAACAACTATTGCTACAACAATCCAAATTATTGCGGATACAATTGGGCTCATTTTTTTATATAGTTTTTAGGTTTCTTTCCGACCTTTACCCCGCCTATAACTAAACAATCTTAATTTCTGCGGGGCCCTTTTGATTATAATATAATACCTCTTTTTCAAAAATAAGGTCAAGTGGAAAATTCCTGAGCCAATTTGTAAATATCCCCCGCTCCCATAATAACAAGTATATCATCTTCAAAATATGCTTTAATGAAACTTTTGATTTTTTGAAAATCCGGAATAAAGAATGCTTTTTGTTTGTTAAGCTGTTGGTTAATTGCCTCTACTAATTTTTCTGAAGAAACTTTCTTTCTTATTTTTTCATTTTCTCTGCCAGCCACATCAAAAATAGGGGGGATAATAATTTTTTGAACCTTTAGATCCTTCAAAACTTTTACAAAATCTTTAAACAAGTAGTAAGTTCTTTGATATTGATGAGGCTGAAAGACAAGCCAAATTTTCTTTTTTGGATATTTTTCTTTCAAAGCCGAAATTGTTGCCTTAATTTCAGTTGGATGATGTCCGTAATCTGAAACAAGAATAAATGATAAATGATCAATAATAATTTTTTTCTCCTCCATTCTCCTCCAAGAACCTTTATATTTTGACAAGACCTCAAATGAAATTTCATCTTTTACTCCTAAAACCCTTGCACAAGTTAAAGCAGCAAGAGCATTATAGATATTGTGCCTTCCTGGAACTTTCAAAATTTTTCTTAATTTTCTTGCCTCTTTCTGTTTTAAGCTAAAGTTTTGAGTTCTAATTTGTAGTCTTGAGATTTGAGATTTGAGTTTTGAGATTCCTTTATCATCCTTGTTGGCAATCAACCAGCCATCTTTTGGCAAATGAGCAATAAATTGTGAAAACGCTCTCAAAAGATTTTTGAGGTTTCTATAATAATCAAGATGTTCTTTTTCAATGTTAGTCAAAACAATAATCTGCGGCCAATAATCTAAAAATGAAGCGCCCCATTCATCTGCTTCAATCACCAAAATTTCGTTCTTTAATTTTTCATTTTGAATTTTTAATTTTGAATTTTTGATTGCCTTCCCCATCCTAAAATTGGAATCTCCAAATTCCTTTAGCTTTGTTCCCAAAATTACGGTTGGGTTTAATCCGGCCTTTATTAAAATTAAAGCAATCATCGCACATGTTGTGCTTTTCCCATGAGTTCCACAAACAGCAATTGTAAAATATTTCTTAGTTAGCTCTCCCAAAGCTTCAGGATAACTTAAACATTTCTTTTTTAGTTTTTTTGCCAATCTAAGTTCTGGATGATTTTCTGGCACTGC
>CAZTTZ010000080.1:0-2280 GCA_964616065.1 uncultured Candidatus Saccharibacteria bacterium
TAAATATTTTAAACTATTAGGTATTCATTTTTGCGATGAGCCTTTTAAAATTAGTTTGTCTATTACAAATAAGTTAAGGCAGCTCCCTCTTAAAATCAATTTGCAAAAGAAGTTGTATACAAAGGCTCTTATTATTTGTCTGATAATTTATGCTGGATAAAACTGATTTAATCTAGATAAACGAGTGTCGACTCAGAGGATGAAGACCTCGCTGACAAATAGATAGAACTGATTCAATCTAAGTAAACCCAAACTCCCTCGGGAACACGATCTCCTTGCCCCAGGATGATTGGTTTAAAGTTGGCTACCAATGGGTAGATTCGAATATCGTCTACAGAATTATTAATTTTTTGTTGTAGGTCATCTTGTATTTTTTTTAATCTCTCCCGAGAGAGCAGACAATAAAAGACTGATTTTTGGAGATGGACTCCTTGGCCTTTGAGATAATTATGAATTCTATTGAGTCTTCTTTCATTAGCGATGTCATAAGAAATTATATAAGCTATTTTCATGCTTTGAGCTCCCTTAAAAGATGAAAGAAATCGTCAAGAATTAGATCAATTTGGTTTTCCAGCAGATCTTTTAAATTTTCGAATCTATGGATGATATTTCTATAGCCTTCTTTGGTCAGTTTGAATTTATTGGGGTTGGAATATTTATGAGGAGTCTTAACAAAAAACCGGTAAAAATTTTTCTTCTTAAAGAAGAGGATGACTTGTTCGTCTACTTTGGGTTCAAGCAGATATCCCATATCCAAGGCGAAGCCAAAATTCAGGCGACGAAAATAAGCGCCGGTGTGAACATCTAAGCCAATTTTGTTTATTTTTTCGATCAAGAGCCCTCGCATCAAATGGGTGACTGTTTTCTTTACAGGAAGGACAAGGAGATTGTTCTTGGGCCATAATTGCTTTAATAGGATTTTGTAGTCGCCTTCCCCTACTCCATTTTTTTGCCTCAATTTGGGTAGAAATCTTTTGATCAATTGGTGCTGGAAATAACTTCGATAGGCATCAATCCAGTTAGTATATCTTTTTATATTTTGTTGATTTTCTAGAATAATTTTTTGTTCTCTGTAGAATTTGGGAAGTTTATGGTTGAAGGGCAGGATGACAGCCCGTTCGCTACCTGAGCGTTCGGCTAAGATTAGAGGAATATTATTGATAGATAATTTATAAATGACATCACTTCGGATATTAACTTTACCTATGATATAAATTTTATTGATAAATTTAATGGGTATTCTTTGGGGAGCGTGGCCGGGTTTGGTAATTAAAATGGAAGGGCCTTCAACAGTTGCTTGAAGATGCTTATTTTCTATCAAATACACGGTTCTATTCATTTAATAGCCTCCAGGCTAGGAGTCTCACCTGTTCGCGCCAAGCTGATCTATTAATTTGAGCCCATTCCTCGTATTTCTCGAAAAATTTTCTTTTGCTCTTTTTCTTGAGAAAATAGCCTGTAAGTCCGTGGTGATTTTTTTGGCAAAAGCTATTTACTCTGAATAATTTTTCACGGAAGAGGGTCAAAATAAATCGGTCAACATCAGGTCGGAAGGGCTCAATTAAATCGCAGGCAAGAGATTCCCGCCCATAATCGAAAGAATGATAGAAGCCAATGGTTGGGTCCAAGCCTTTAATTTCAATTTCTCTCAGCATCTCAAAATGGAGTAAGGTATATCCAAGAGATAGTAAGGCATTGACCGGGTCTCCGGGGGGTCTTTTTATTCGTGCCTTGAAATTTAAAGAAGGGGGAAAAGCTAAAGAAAAGGTTTGAAAATAACGATGGGCAGCTCCTCCTTCTAGTCCTCTAATTGATTCTGGATTAACTTGTGAGGGCAATTTATTGAGGATGTCTTCGAGGGAAGAAATGGATTTGGTTATTTCATAATTATATTTTGGAAGTAAATTTTTCAGATCAGAAAGAAAGTTTATTTGTTTCTGAAGTTTGGCTTTTATCAATTCACGGCTGTAGGCCAGTGCAAAAGAACTTTGGCTTTTTTCATATTGTTTGAGTCTTAAAAAACCGTTGTTATGGTAGCGACCATGAAGGACACCCCTAAAAGCTAAATTTCTGCCTGAAAGGAAGAGTACCGAGATGTTGTTTTGAGCTAATTTATGTAAAACTGCGGTTTCTAGGGTTATATTGCCGATAATAACTACTTTTTCCAGGGGATTTAAAGGAGCGGTGCCTTCTTTTTGGCCATTAACATAAAAATTAAGAGCCTTGCCTTGGACTTTAATCTCAATATTTTTTCTATCGATATAAATAGTGCCCATGATT
>CAZTTZ010000081.1:0-2278 GCA_964616065.1 uncultured Candidatus Saccharibacteria bacterium
TTCTTGGTAAGATTTCTTATGATAAAAGAATTTTTGAGGCAATTAGCAGATTATTACCAATTATGGAAACTGATTTGCCCGCCAAAGAAGAAATAATCAGAATCTATCAAAAATTAAGAAAAACTTTATTTCAATAACTTATGCCAAGACCACAAAAACCAAGAAAAGTTATGTTCGATCCAAAAGCAGTTTATTTCAAGCCCCGGGCGGTTCCCTTATCAATGCTTGAAGAAATTGATCTAATGGCAGATGAATTGGAAGCATTAAGGTTGTGTGATCTGGAGAATATCAATCAAGTTGATGCGGCAAAACGAATGAAAATATCTCAGAGTACACTCAACAGAATTTTGCTCTCGGCCAGAAAAAAAATAGCCGATGCACTTATCCATGGTAAAGCTATCAAGATAGTAAAGAGATGAAGATATAAAAGAAGTGAGGATTTTTTTATAATCACCAGCGAGACAACCACCAACGAGACCCGTCCTCGTCGGTAGGGTTTTAAACTAAACAAAATATTTGAGAATTGAATAAGTTAAAGCTGAAAATAAAGCAGATGAAGGCACGGTTATTATCCAGGCTAACATCATTCGCCAAGCCACTATTTGTTTAATCCTTTTTAAGTTTTGTAGGGCAGTGCTTCCCATTACTGCAGAACAGACCACATGGGTGGTTGAGATTGGCATACCAGCCAATGAGTGGAGAGCAATTACTGTTCCTGCTCCAAATTCCGAAACAAACCCTTGTTTTGGCTCGACTTTTGTTAGTTTCCAGCCCAAAGTTTTGACCACTCTCCAACCCATTAAAAATGTCCCAAGCCCCATTACTGTTCCACACATCAACTTCACCCACAAAGGAACTTGGAATTTAGTTATAAATCCTCCGGCAAGTAAAGCAGCAGTTATAATTCCCATTGCATTTTGAGCATCATTCATTCCATGTGTGAAAGACATAAAAGGAGTGGTGAAAATTTGAAAAGTCCTGAAGAGTTTATTTGTCTTATGGGTTGAAATTTTTCTGGGAAACAAATGCAATATCCAACTGACTAAAATTAAAAAAACCGCACCTGCTAAAAAACCAGCGGCTGGCCCCAAAATAATTCCCAGTAACACTTTTTTGCCTAAAATTCCCCATTGAATAATTTCTTTCCCGCCAGCGGCGAACCCTGCTCCTAAAAGCCCCCCAACTAAAGCATGACTAACACTGATTGGAATACCAATTCTTGTGCACAAAAAAACCCAAATTACAGCCCCCAGTGTTCCGGCTAACAAAATTAAAAGAGTCATATGTTGGGAGGGAATTATTCCCTTGCCGATGGTTTGGGCAACTCGGGTAGAAGCAAGAGCCCCCAACATATCAAAAATACTTGCTACTATCAGAGCTTGGGTTGGAGAGAGGGCTTTAGTAGCGCAGGTAGTGGCAATAGCGTTGGCTCTATCATTGGCTCCGTTTAAAAAATCAAAAATCAGAGCGATGATGATAATAAGAATTACCAAAATCATCATGTTTAGGCTTCTCCTTTTAATCTAAAGGTTTCTAAAATATTTGCCACATCCTCACATTGATCCATTGCGTATTCAAGAAGGTCGATAATTTCTTTAATGGCTAAAGTTTTTTTAAAATCTTCAATGCTGGAAAAGTTTGTACCAACAATTTTTGCTAACCATTTTCTGTTAATCTCGTCTGCTTCATCTTCTAGATCGTTTATTCTCACACAACATTCGGCTAAAATTTTATCGTTTTTTCTAATATTTCTTAGAGATTTTACCCCGATTTCTATTTGCTTTGCTGCCTCTTTTAAATAGGGAAGAAAATCGTAAAGGGCTTGGGGGATGTTTTTGACTCGGTAAATATATAATCTGTTTACTGCTTTCTCAATAGAATCAATAACATTATCCATATTATGAACAAAAAATCGGATATCTCCTTTCTCTTCAGTTACTCGGGTATGATCATAAAGCAATTCTTCTACAATCTGATGAACAATTCTGTCGGCTTCATCTTCTAAATTATTTAGTTTTTGAGCAATCTGGGGAAGGGTTGAATAATCTTTTGTTAACTGTTCTAAATACTCAACTGATTCCTTAATTTTCTCAGCCAATTTCTCATATAAATCAAAAAAATTTTTTCCTTTTGGGAGAAACATTTTCAGTTATAATTATTTTTTTATTGTAATAGTTTTGTTTACCTAAAGCAAATTTTTATTAAAAAACCAACGAGGCCCGTCCTCGTTGGTAAACGACCAAAAAAGAGGGCTAATTTCAGCCCTCTTTTTTGGTCG
>CAZTTZ010000082.1:0-2209 GCA_964616065.1 uncultured Candidatus Saccharibacteria bacterium
TGCTGGAGTCCGGGGAGGACCCGCGGTACCTGGCCCGCCGGCTGATCCGGATCGCCTCCGAGGACGTGGGCCTGGCGGATCCCCACGCGCTGCGGCTTGCGGTGGCAGCGGCCCAAGCGGTGGAACACGTGGGGATGCCAGAGTGCGAGCTTGCGTTGGCGGAGGCGGCGGTGTACCTTGCGCTGGCCCCGAAGTCCAACGCCCTTTACACTGGCTACACTCAGGCCAAGGAGGACGTGCAGCGGACGGCGTGCGAGCCCGTTCCCTTGCACCTGCGGAACCCCGTCACGGGGACGATGCGGAAGCTCGGCTACGGGAAGGGGTACCAGTACGCGCACGACCTCCCGGAGGGGGTGGCCCCGATGGAGTGCCTTCCGCCGAGCCTGGCGGGACGGAAGTATTATCGTCCGAAGGGGGCCGGTCTTGAGGCCCAGATTCGGGCGCGGCTTGCGGAGCTGCGCCGCAAGATCCGTGGGGAGAAGGAGGAGTGATGGAGGAGTACGAGGTCGACCTTCGGGATTACCTAAGGGTGCTCTGGCGGGGCAAGTGGATTGTGCTCGTCACCTTCCTTGTAGCGGTGGGGACGGCCTTGGGGATCTCGTACAGCTCGCCGAAACAGTATCAGACCGAAACGGCGCTTCTGATCCTGCCTCCTCTTTCCAAAGAGGTGGGAGGCGAGATCACAGGCACGGTTTTTTCTCCTGAGACCTATAAAAACCTGGCCCTCGCAAGCGATCTCCTCCAGCAGGTGATCGACGAGGTCTACGCGGAGGAGGCTAAGCCTGCTGTGGAGGCATTGAAAGGTCGTATGAGGGTAGAAGTGGAGCAGACAACCACGAAGGAGTTTCCAGGCCAGTTCCCCCTCTACCTACGGATGGTCTTGAAAGGGACCGACCCGAAGAGGCTCCAGGCCCTGGCCGAGACGTGGGCCCAGCGATTTATCGCCCGTAACGCCCAGCTCTTCATCAGTCGAGCCGCCCAATCGTACGAGTACGTAAAGCGGAACTTCGAGGAAGTGGAGCGGGAGCTTTTGGCTAAAGAGGAGGAGCGCAAGCTCTACCAGCAGGAGAACCCCAAGGAGGTCATCCAAGCTGAGGTCTCCCAGCTCCAGCAGATATACAAGGCCTATCTTGCCCTACTGGCAGAAAAGCGCCGGGTGCTTACAGGCGAGGAGGCGCGCCTTGCCGTGCTCGAGGAGGCGCTGGCCCAGGAGCCCGAGCACTTCACGCTGGAGCGGGGACTGTCAAAGGAGGCCCTATGGGCCTTTCTCGCTGAGGGGCTTTCGGAAGAGGCACTAGGTGCCCTTCCGGGACTTCAGGTCCAGGATCAGGTGTTGAACATGGCTTATGTGGACCTCCGCTCCGAGGTCGCAGAGGCCCGGGCGGAGGTCCAATCGTTGCGGGAGGAAGTGGCGTATTTGGAAGCCGAGCTAGAGACTACGCTCCAAGTCTTGAGGGAGAAGCAAGCGCATCTGGTCGAGGTACAGACAGAGCTCGACCGGCTGGATCGGGAGATCAACGTGCTGCGGAACTCTTACAGCAGCTTGGCGACGAAGCTCCAAGAAGCCCGAATCGCCCGGGCGGAGACGGCGGAACCCATTCGGGTTGTGGAGGCGCCGGTGGTGCCTACCCGTCCGATTGGCCCGAACAAGAAAATGAATGTCGCCGTGGCTGGGGTACTCGGGCTGTTCGTTGGTGTCCTACTTGCTTTCTTAGCCCACTATCTTGAGTCCGGTAGCGAGAAGGCCTCACAGGCCTCTCAAGGCGAAGGTCCCGATGAGGTAGCCTAGGAGTCCGGCCATGAAAAGGCATCCGATGCGCACAAGTAGCTTTCGGTTTTTTATGTCCACGGTCGATCCCCCACTGCGGTAATTTGGCCCGAAGGATAGCACAGAGGACAGGAGAAGTCGAGCTTCCACGTTTCATCGATTACGGACATAGACCCTTTGATCGCGGGAAGAATATCCTTGCACTTTCTAAGCAAGCTCGCTGTGGCCTCGATGGCCCCAAGCGGTAAATGGACCTGACCGTGGCTGGGGTGCTCGGCCTGTTCGTCGGCGTGCTCCTCGCCTTCTTCGCCCATTATCTCAGATTCGAAGGAGAAGAGAGCCCGCCCCCCTCCAGGCGAAGGCCCCAACCGATCTTGAGCCATGTGTAAAATAGGAGTGCGTTGCCGGAGGTGGCAAGGAATGTAGGGGTTCACCCCTGAG
>CAZTTZ010000083.1:0-2148 GCA_964616065.1 uncultured Candidatus Saccharibacteria bacterium
CCTTTGAATTTTTCGCATATTGTAGGATTTTTTTTATAGATAGCTATATCCAAATAACATGTCTTCCTTTTATCTCCTGCTTTCTCACACAATCTCTCATCTGCCTTCAGCTTCGCAATTTGAAAATAACAAATATCTTTAAGATCTCCAGTCCTTTCACATAATGTTGGTTCTAACTTAATCAAAGCCAAGTCCCAGTAGCATTTATCTTTTTGATATCCTCCCTTTTCACATAATTTCTCGTCTTTCTTTGCTGCCGCTATTTCTGCGTAGCAATCGTCTTTAAATGGCCCTATTTTACTACTCTCACATAAACTTTCGTCTCTTTTAGCTACAGCAACTCCCACATAGCACATTTCTTTTCTTCTTTCGTTTTTGATTATTTTTTCGCATAATGTCATATCTTTTTTGGCTCTAGCTACTTCCATGTAGCAAATATCTAAGCTTGTCATACTAACTTCCTCACAAAGAGTCTCGTCTTTCCGAATTATGGCCAGATGAATATAACAGTTCTCTCTTTTGGTTTTGTCCTTTATGTTCTTACATAATACTGGATCTTTTTTTGCCATAGCCGCTCCGTAATAGCAACTATCACTTTGCTCCATTTCTTCACAGAATGTGGCATAATATTGTTTTTCTTTAAAAATATAGCTATAACAACCGGAGTTATCTTTACAATTAATAAGTTGCTCTTTTGGAGTTCCTTCTCCTTTTTCTGCCATTATTAAAGCCTCACATACAGAATCAGAAACTCTAGATTTTTCCTTGCATAAATCTTTATCTCTTTTAGCAATAGCTGCTCCAAGATAACAATCCTCTTTGTCTGAGTCATAATAAAATCTTTCGCAGAGGTTCTCGCTCTTTCCTTCTTTAAAAATACCAATAAAACATTTTGTTTTCTCTAAAAAACCTTTTGTTTGCTCACATTTTATGAGTAACTTTGCTATTTCGCTTTCTTTTTCTTGAGTTGGTTTCATCTCGGAGATCTCAATTTTCTCTTTCGTTGCTACAAAATACCAATAAGCCAAAAAGGTGCCAACAATTATAACTACTAAAATAATAAAAACTATAATAGGTTTTAGATTAATATACTTAATTCCGTAATTCATATTTTAACCTTTAAAGATTTTTTGACGTAATAAATTCCCATAAATAATAACACTTAACAAGACTAAATCTCGCTGACTACGCTTTCTTTAAATAAAGAGTCTGGGTTGGGTAGGCAAACTCAATGCCCTGTTTTTCAAATTCTTCTTTGAGTTTTAGTAATATCTCTTGCTGGGCTTTTAGATGAATAACATAGTCAGGGCTTTGAACAAAATAAACAAATTCGAAAATAAGAGCGAAGTCACCATAAGCAACAAAAAACGCTCTATCAAAACGCACATTTTCTGTATTTTTTATAATCTCCTCTATTAGTTTGGGAATAATTTTTAACTTCTCCAGCGGGGTTTCATAAGTCACTCCGATCTTTATTGAAACTCTTCTTTCCTCTACCTTTCCAAAATTTTGAATTTTAGCAGAGGTTAGTTCTCTATTTGAAATTACTACCTCTTCTCCCTGAAGAGATCTTAATCTTGTGGTTTTAATTCCAATTTTCTCAACAGTGCCTTTGTAATTTTCCCCAACAACAATAAAGTCCCCTACTCTGAAGGGTTTATCAAAAAAGATAGCAAAAGAACTAAACAGATCTTCCAAAATGTTTTGAAGAGCAAAAGCAATAGCAATACCTCCAATACCCAAACCTGCAAGAAGAGATGTTACATTTATTCCTAAATTTGACAGAATAAAGATTAGACCGATACCCCAAATTATTCCTTTAAGAATCTTCCCCATCAATCCTAAAATTGCTTCCGAGGTGGCATCTTTGGCAATTCTTTTCTTGATAACTCTGTTTATAAGAACCTGGAAAGAAACTATCACTTGATAGGTAACCCAGACCATTAAAATGGCAGAAAGAATCCGATCCAACCAGAGATTAATTTTGAGAGTTTTAAGAGCAAAATAGAGGGCTAAATAAAAGTAAAAAGGCGGCCTAATTTTTTGTAAAATTTCAAGAAAAACATCATCTATTTCTGTTTTAGTTTTTTGAGCGAGTTTATGAAAATACTTGAAAAGGATAATTTGAAGGATTTTAAAAATAAGAAG
>CAZTTZ010000084.1:0-2015 GCA_964616065.1 uncultured Candidatus Saccharibacteria bacterium
TTATGGCCTCAGGTTTCAACCTTCTAAAGCCGGCTACTGGCCTTTCAATTGTCTCTCCTCGCCAAGATATGGTTCTTGGATGCTATTGGTTAACAAAAATCATCCCTGGAAAAAAAGGTGAAGGTAAAGTTTTTGCAAGTAAAGAAGAGGCTATATTGGCTCAAACTCAAGGCGTAGTTGATCTTCGAGCAAAAATAAAAGTTTTAATTGATGGAAAGTTAATAGAAACATCTTGCGGGCGTATTCTCTTTAATGAAACATTGCCAAAAGACTATCCTTTTCAAAACGATCATTTCAATTCTAAAAAGATTAGAGAACTTGTAAGTAGAATTATTCAAAAATATGACAATAGTATAGCATGTGAAACGATAGACAAAATCAAAGAATTAGGTTTTGAATATGCTACTTTATCTGGTTTTAGTTGGGGAATGGATGATTTAGTTGTTCCTCCTCAGAAAAAAGAGCTTATAGAAAAAGCTCAAGAGGAGATCAAAAAGATTGAAGAATATTATAACAAAGGTTTCTTAACTCAAGATGAAAAAAGAGAAAGGATAATTGAAGTCTGGCAAAGAGTAAAATCTGAAATTCAGAAGATCATACCTCAAACTTTACCTGAAAATGGTACGGTTTTTGCTGTTGTCGATGCGGGTGCAAGAGGAAGTTGGTCTCAACCGATTCAAATGGCAGGAATGAAAGGTTTAGTTATTAATCCTGCAGGACAAATTATTGAAATACCTGTTTTAAACTCGTTTAAAGAGGGATTTACAGTGTTAGAATATTTCATCTCAACTCATGGTGCAAGAAAAGGGACCGCGGATACAGCACTTCGTACTTCCACTGCCGGCTATCTCACCCGACGTTTAATTGATGTGGCCCATGAAATTATTGTGGTTGAGCATGATTGCAAAGATAAAGAAGGTATTGTTGTATTCAAAAAAGACGCTCAAGAAATTGGTCAAGATTTTGTCTTTAAAATCGTTGGCCGTATTTCTCTTGAAGATATAAAAATAAAAGATAAAGTAATTGTAAAGAAAGGTGAGATGATTGGCTGGGATAAAGCAAAACTTATTGCACAAAGCGAGATTGACAGAGTTAGAATTAGATCTCCCCTAAGCTGTAAAACAAAACGAGGAGTTTGTCAGCTCTGCTACGGATTGGATCTTGGAAATAATAAACTAGTTAAATTAGGAGAAGCAGTAGGGATTGTAGCCGCTCAGTCAATTGGAGAGCCTGGAACTCAATTAACTCTTAGAACCTTTCATACAGGCGGTGTTGCTGCCGGCTTAGATATTACCCAAGGCTTGCCAAGAGTTGAAGAAATTTTTGAGAGAAGACCGCCAAAAGGAGAGGCAATAATGGCACCTGTGGATGGCCAGGTAATAGAAGTGAATGAGAAGATTATTAAGATTAAACCTCTGGTTTCAAAAAAGAAGACAAAAAAGAAGAGTGAGATTTTAGAATTTAAATTGGCGCCCAATCAACTACCTATTGTTAAAAAAGGAAAGAAAGTAGAGAAAGGCGATAGACTCACAGAGGGCAGTTTAGATTTGAAAAAGTTGTATAAAACAGGAGGAAAGGCTAAAGTCCAAAGATATATTGTGAATGAGGTTCAAAAGATTTATGTTTCACAAGGGGTTGCTATTCATGATAAGCATATTGAGACAATTGCAAAACAGATGTTCTCAAGAGTAAGAATTAAAGATGCTGGAGCAAGTGATTTTACCCCGGGTGAGGTAGTTGAGCTTGCAAGGGTGATAGAGGAAAATGAAAGACTTAAAAAAGAAGGTAAAAAGCCGATTCTTTATGAGGAACTGCTCTTGGGTATTTCAAAAGTTGCCTTAACTACCGATAGTTTTTTGTCGGCTGCTTCTTTTGAAGAAACCTCCCGTGTATTAATTAAAGCCTCGCTTGAAGGTAAGGTTGATTATTTAAGAGGATTAAAAGAAAATGTTATTATTGGTAAATTAATTCCTGCTGGAACAGGATTTAGAAAGGAGATATAATAGAAGAGGATG
>CAZTTZ010000085.1:0-1995 GCA_964616065.1 uncultured Candidatus Saccharibacteria bacterium
TATCAAACCAAATTTCTCCTCCACATTCTTTTAAAAAGAAACACGGGTTAAAATATCGAGCAAAAACTAGATCAAAGTTTTGAAGACCCCAGCCAAAAAAAGGTCTCTCTTTTGCGCCTTTTAAAGCCATCTGCCATGCAAGAGGTCTTGCTTTGGAAGAAAGTTTTGCAAGTTGGTTCTGGAATATGCTTCCTGGGATACAAAGAAGAATAATTCCAAAAATGATAGCAAAAAGCGTAATGAGAAGTGCTATCTTCCCAAGAAATTTTATTTTAGAATTTGACCAGCAAAAACTTATATAAAAAAGAAAAATTAAGAATGCGCCTATGCAAAAAGAATAAGACGCTGCCCTTCCCCCACTTAAAAATAAAGAAACACAAAGAAAAAACAACAAAAAGAAAATAGGAAAAAATAACCTCTTTTTTCTACAAGACAATGCCATCAGATAAATTGCAAAAAATATATTAAACAAAAGATAAGTAGCAAAAAAAGAACTATTTCCTAATGTTGAACCACCTCTTGCGGTAAAAGAGAAAAGGTCTTCTTTGAAAAAACGGGTTACCAATTCAATGAGCGAGACAATCGTCGCTATTAAAATGGAAGCGAAAAATATCCTCATCCAATCTTTCTTTTCTAAAACAGAAACAAATACAAAAATTAAACCAAAAAGATGAAGATAAAACAAAAACCCTGTCATTCTTTCACAGTTTGAGAAAAAACTTTTTAAAAAAGAGACGGAAAAAATTGTTGATAAAAAAAGAGCAAAAATAAACAAAGTGATACCCATAATCACGCGATTAAAAGAAGGTCTATATTTTGGGAAAAACAAAATTAAAATTAGAAAGGCAGCAATAATAATTTCCGAGAGAGCCATTATATAAAATCCTTTTGGAGACACAAAAGGGAAAAAGAAATTCCTGTTTACAACCAAAGGAGCAAACAATAAAAGAAAGATGCCGGTTTTAATAATAGTCAAAAGAGTTTTTTCAAAAGTTGACTGATGTTTTTTCATAATTAACCTTATTTTGAGAATTTTCTTTCCCTTCGTTACTCATTATATTTCAAAAGAGAACCCTATCTCACAATAACTGTTTTTTATTAAAACTAACCTTCCTTTAACATTTGATTGATTTTTGCTCTTGTTTTTGGGCCCACAAAGCCGGTGGCATGAGAAAGTCCCAAAGGTTCTAAAATTTCCTCTTTGTATTTTTCTTGAAATCGCATAACTGCCTGTTTTGTGAGTTTTAAAAAATTGCCGGTGATAAGCCCTTCAGGATAAATATCTTCTCCTTGACTCTTCAGAAATTCTTGGAGACATCTTACCTGAGAATCATTCATCATTCCGTAATAGAGATTTTTAGTTATTTTTTTGCAGCTGATACTCTGTTGCGCAAGTAATTCATTCAACAACTTTTGAAGTCTTAATATTTCTTGTTGAATTTCTAAAATTTTTGCCTTTAGTTCCTCAATTGTCATTTGATTTATGGGCTTTGTAGGTTGCTCTTGGGGAGTTTCGTCAGCAAGCGTCGAGATGTTTATTTCAAAATGATATGTTGATTCGTTTTTCCCAAAACCAGAGGTTTTGTATCCAACAGTTGGAATAAGAATTAAAGAGATATTCTCCTTAGCAAAGGTAGGTAAAGAAATCGTTTTAGATGCCTCTGGAATTTCTAATCTTTCTATTGAAATCTCTGTACCGTTTTTCTTAACGATATAAGGAACAATAAGATTTGGCGCATCTAAATTTTTAATCTCTACTTCAAGGCCTTTGTTGCCCCCAATAATTTTAAACCAGCGCGCAGACCAGTCTTTGATATTATAAACTAGAGAAATTTTTGTTTTCTGCGTTGTTGGCAGAAAAACCAGAGCGGGGGTGATTCTTAAATTTTGAAGGTTTTCATTTTTATAACAATAAAATGAACCATAGGAACAATCATTTAAATAAAGAGCCAGAACCCAATCTAAAAAAATATCTTGGAAAGTTTTTTCAAAACC
>CAZTTZ010000086.1:0-1908 GCA_964616065.1 uncultured Candidatus Saccharibacteria bacterium
GTTCATAGTTGTAGATTAATTATTTATTTAATTAAGAACCTTTAGAGGTATAAAATTTGGCAAATTATTTAATCAAGAAACAATTTAATTATTTTCCCAAAGAATTTATCAAGAATAGGGATAAATTTATAGAGTATCCTATAGAAAATGGGTAATTTCTTTGTGGAAGAAGGAATTTCAGGATAACTTACAGAAATTTGGGAATGGTTTGAACTTTTTTCTTGAGATTCATTGACGATTTTCCAAGACTCGGGATAGAGTACCCATGGTTGCCGCGCTTCTTTATTGGAAGCCTCTTCTGGGACGTTTTGAGTTTCTGACACAGGTTGAGAAAAAGATTTATTTTTGAACTTTTCGTTTGTCTTATACAAGATACCGAAATTTATTATCGCAACTACGCCTACAAGCATTATTATTCCAAGTATACTTACAAAAAGAATCTTCTTAATTGCTTTATCCATAGTTTTGTTAATTATTTTATTATTACAGGTTAAAGAAGATTCAGGTTAAAAAACCTTAAAGGTGGAAATAATCGTCTCAACTTCTTTTTCTCGGGGATCTTCTGGAATGTTGAGGGTAGAAGGAATTAAGCTCAATAAATTTCCTCTGTGAAATACATACCTTATAGTATGTGGAATCCCTATAAAATCCATTTGGTCTACTATTAAAACGGGCATATTGTTTAGAATTGTTTCTTTTACCTTCCGTATTTCAAACCTGTCAACACCTTTAATCCTAAATACGTGATCTGCAGAATTCATACTTGAAAGAACAGCGTTCTTGAAAGATTGATAATCAAGATACTCCTCCATTATTTCAGACTCTAATCTTACTTTAATTGAATACGAAGGTTCATCAAGCGGACCAGGATAGCATTTTGTTTCTTTTCCTGACCTATTAGTTATACTAACTATATAAAACAGATCATGTTTTTTCACCTCGCAATTTTTCCATGTGGAGGGATATTTAATCTCAAACCCATATTCTTCATTTCTGTAAGTTTTCCATTCAGAGACATCTTCCGGAGGTTGTTGGATGTCTATTTGAGATAGTTGTGGCGATGAAGTTTTCCAGTACCTCCACTCAAAAAATCCACCGATTCCAAGAAGAACTACAATAATTAAAATGATGAGTATTATTCTTTTTTGATAAGCCATGTTTTTAGGTTAATTAGAATAATTAAGGATTAACCCCTATACTCCATTCCCATCGCTTCTTTTGTTAACTTCAAGGTTTCTTTTACCTTCTTTTGAGTTCCTACTATCCCCTCTTCTAAAATTTCCTTTATTAGTTTTGGTTTTTTCTCAAACTTTTTTCTCTTTTGACGAATTGGCTCTAAAAATTCATTAAGCATTTTTGCTAATTGTTTTTTGCATTCAACACAGCCTAATTTGCCTGATTTGCATAGTTCTTTAACTTCTTTCGCTTTTTCCGGGAAAAACGCTTGATAGTATTTGTAAATATTGCAAATCTCTGGGCGTCCAGGATCTCCTAAATGAATTTTTTGAGGGTCGGTGATTGCTTTCATTACTTTTTTCTCTACAGTTTTTGGATCATCTTTCAAAAAAATAGCATTTCTTCTTGATTTAGACATTTTTTGTCCATCAAGGCCAGGTAAAACAGGCGTTTTGCTTAATATTGGCTCAGGAATAGGAAACACTTTCTTAAAAGTCCTGTTAAAAGTTCTTGCAATTTCACGGGTTAGTTCGATATGTGGGAGTTGATCTTTGCCAACTGGTACAAAATTTGCTCTAACACACAAAATATCTGCAGCCTGAGAGACAGGATAACTAATAAATCCAAGAGATGGCTTTTTAATTCCTGATGTCTTGATTTCCTCTTTAACTGTGGGGTTCCTTTTCACTCTTTGGAAAGTAACAAGCATTGAAAATATTACATATAATTCTG
>CAZTTZ010000087.1:0-1867 GCA_964616065.1 uncultured Candidatus Saccharibacteria bacterium
TGCAAAGACGGATGTCCGACCGCAGTTATCCAAGTTTCTCCATCAGAGATTCACAAAGACAACACCGTGGTCTTAAATGGTCGGGCCTCTCATGATAATGATCGGTGTTGTGTTCCTTGTCCGGATTGTCCGAGAGACTGCAGCTTAGGTCCTGCCTGCAACGGTAGGTGTTATTGCGACGGTACCGACCGTATTGTTTCTTGGAGGTGGGAAATCTTCCCGCCAACAGGAGACTCAATAGTCCGCTGGGGAGCTCGGATTGAATTTACTCCTACGCAAACCGGAAGCTATCTTATTCAGCTAAGCGTCAAGGATGACGAAAAGCATTGGGACACGGTCACAAAACAAATCGAAGTTCTCCCATAATAGCACATTTTAACGATTAATCTGCCCCCTTCTATTTTGTAGAGCAAAATAGGAGGGGGCTTTTTTCTTGACTTTTATAAAAATTTGGTTAGAATTGTAGCATCACAAACAAGGAGGTGGTTCTTTTGCGCAAGGTAGATCCAAAAATCGTGGAGTTCTTTAACAACAAACTTAAAGCTTTGTGGCAGGAGGGTGTAGACTTTTCTGTTTTATGGGCACCCGGCGGGAAAGAGGTTCGAGTTAGACTTTTGACTCCTGATTTACATCGTCTTGGTCAAGAAGACAAAACTTTCGCTCAAATTACCGATGGAGCAAAGGAACTCGATGGAGTCAAGATAGAACCAATTAATGGCATTCGAGAAACAGTTTTGGTGTTTAAAGTAGCTTAACCCATGACTGCCGAGAGGCTCCGGCTTGCCGGAGCCTTTTTATCTAAAACTTTCCCAAATTATTTTATTTCCTTCAATTTTAAACTGTCCCTTTAAAAACTTTTCAATCACCCAGATATTTGTTCTGCAGTGATTGGTAATTTCTGAAACAGTTACCTCAGATTTTCCTTGACTCAAGGCCATAAAAGGCAGAATTTGGTCTGCTAAGTGTTTATCTAAGCAGGCACCGGTTTTTCCTTCCTTTAGAAATTCCAAAGCCACTTCTTTACCAACAATTTCTGCCCCTTTTTGGAACTTCCCTAAATTATCAGAGCCAATTATTGTATTCTCAAATTTAGCAATAATATTTATCTGAGAGCCAGGAGAGAGGGTAGGGTAATATTCTACAATTTCCTTTATGGGTAATTTTAACTTTCCTAAAATTTGTTTTGCTCCAGAAATTTGTCTTTCGGCTACTTTTCTTTCTTTTAATAATTCTGAGGCACCAGAGATAATAATTATTTCTTTTAAAGCACCGCAAGTAGTTAAAGTAATAGGTTTGAGCTTGGTAGGATAAACAATTACCTTAACTTTGGCTCCTCCTTTTGGATAAAAACCTCTTTTTTCAATCTGAACTTCTATTCTTGCTCCCATTTTTTCCAAGATTTTTAGGAAAACATATCTAAAATGATCAATTGTTGGAGAGAAGAAGGTATCTGTAGCCCCTCCGTTAATTAAAATTGTTATAGGTTCTTTGGCAAAAAGAGAAGGGGGAATTAAAGTTTGCAAAAGCAAGGTAATACTTCCTGCTGTTTCAATTTTTATTCTTAATTCTCTCTTTGTCTTATCTAAACTTCCTGGATAAAACCAAATTTCTTCTGAGCCAAGATAATCACCTTCTGATTTCCCATTGCATAATTCAGATAAAGCTCTCAATCCCAAAAGATGCTGGGGTTTTAGTCCTGGTTCTTTTCTTCCTTTTCTAATATTAAAAATATGGCAAGGAATCTGACGGATTGCCGAAAGGGCACACGCTGTTCTTAGAATTTGTCCACCTCCTTCCAAATATAAACCATCTATTTCAATCATTATTTTATTTTAGCAAAACATCCGTCTTTCTTAAATTCTGAATA
>CAZTTZ010000088.1:0-1834 GCA_964616065.1 uncultured Candidatus Saccharibacteria bacterium
CGCGCCAGCCTCAGGAGCTGGTGGGAGAAATCCCATGCGGGTTCAAATCCCGCCCTCGGCACCAAGAAAAGCAACGCTTTGATAAAATTTGATATTTATAAACTAAATTAATTTTGTATTTTAAACTTTTAATTAATTTTTTGCTATGCCAAAAACAAAAAAAACAACCGAAACTTTCATTAAGATCATTCCTTTGGGCGGATTAGGTGAGGTAGGTAGAAATATGACTCTTCTTGAATATAAGAAGAAGGTTTTAATTATTGATATGGGCCTGCGTCTACCTGAGGAAGATATGCCAGGCATTGATTATATCATCCCAAATACCGACTATCTCAAAGGAAGGCATGAAGATATTGTAGGAGTGGTCTTCACCCATGGTCATTATGATCATATAGGAGCTGTTCCTTATTTGATTGAAAAACTCCGCTATCCCCGTCTTTTTGCCTCTCCTCTAACTAAAGGAATAATCATCCGAAGACAGCAGGATTTTCCTCATCTAAAAAAACTTCAAATTGAAGAGGTAAAAGCCGGAGATATAATTCGATTAGGGCCTTTTACTGTAGAATTTTTCAAACAAAATCATAATATTTCAGATAACTTAGGGCTTTTAATTCACTCACCTGTTGGAAATATTGTTCATACCTCTGATTTTAAATTTGATCCCGATCCTGTTTATGACTCCCCTACTGATTTTAATAAACTTGGCTCTATTGCTAGAAAAGGAGTTTTACTTCTTTTATCCGACTCAACAGGCGCTGAAGAAGATGGACATTCTTTATCTGAGAGAGTAATTATGGAAAATTTAGACAAAATTTTTGCTGAATCAAAAGGCAAGATTATTGCTGCAACCTTTGGATCTTTAATTCATCGTATTCAACAATTAATTGCTTTAGCTGAAAAACATGGACGAAAAGTAGCTATTGATGGCTATACCATGAGAACAAATGTTGAGATTTGTAAAAAACTTGGCTACATCAAATCAAAAAAAGGTACCATTATAAACCCAAAAAGGTTAAAAAATCTACCCAGCAACAAAATTGTTTTAGTTTGCACAGGGGCCCAAGGAGAGGAACAAGCAATTTTAATGAGAATTGCAAATAAAGAGTATCCTTATCTTGAAATAGAACCAGGAGATACTGTGATTTTCTCCTCCTCTGTTGTACCGGGCAATGAAAGAACGGTCCAACGGTTGAAAGATGAGTTATATCGGCAAAAAGCAAAGGTCTATCATTATAAAATGATGGATATCCATGCTTCAGGCCATGCTCACAGAGAGGAGCTTCGTCAAATGATAGAGATTATGAAACCAAAATTCTTTATGCCAATTCATGGGCAATTTTCAATGCTTGTAAATCATGCAGAAATTGCAAAAAATGCAGGCATTCCCGAGGAGAATATTGTGGTTGCTGAAAATGGAAATATAATAAGATTAACCCAAAAGAAAATCTATATTGAAAAAGAAAAAGCACCATCAAATTATGTAATGGTTGATGGTCTTGGTGTTGGAGATGTAAGTGAGGTTGTATTAAGAGATAGACAGGCGCTGGCAAAAGATGGAATCTTTGTAATTATTGCGGTAGTAAATAGCCAAACAGGTAAGGTTGTTGGCTCTCCCGATATCATCTCCCGTGGATTTGTGTATTTAAGAAAATCAAAAAATCTTTTACAACAAACCAGAAAGAAAACAGTGAGCATTATTCATAAAGCTACCGGTAAAAGCAAAGCAATTAATTGGGCCTATGTGAAAGATAGAATTAAAAACCAATTAGGAGATTTTCTGTTTGAAAAAACAAAAAAGCGGCCTATGATATTGCCGGTAGTGATTGAAGTTTAA
>CAZTTZ010000089.1:0-1833 GCA_964616065.1 uncultured Candidatus Saccharibacteria bacterium
TCTCGCTGGGATTTGGACAGCCGGTACTTTGAAACTTTGTTGCCAAGCGGTTTTTTAAAATTACCTTCCAAGCATACATTGTTAATAAATTAGTACAATCATTTAATCTATATCAACTCTTCTGCTAACGAGGCAATTTTATCAAAACCTTTTTCTTTTAATTCCCTTGGCACAGGTCCGATAATTCTTCCCCCTTTTGGATTTTTAGTCTTTCCGTCCAAAATTACACAGGCATTTTCATCAAATCTAATATAAGAACCGTCTTTTCTTCTAAAAGGTTTTCTCTGTCTTATAATAACCGCCCTTACTACATCGTGAGTCTTTACTATTTTTCCTGGTTCTGCCTTTTTCACTGCCGCAACAATAACATCTCCAATTTGAGCATATCTTCTCTGACTCCCTCCCAACACTCTAATACATTGGACTATTTTTGCTCCCGTGTTATCAGCAACTTTTAATTTTGACTGAGCTTGAATCATAGTTAAAACTTTAAACGATAAACAGTAAACTTTAAAATGTTATTTTGCCTTTGCTTCTTCTGTTTTTTCTTTACTCTCTTTCTCCCCAACTTCTCCTTTTGTTTGAGCTTGCTTTAATATTTCAACTACTTGCCATTTTTTTTCTTTTGATAAGGGTCTTGTCTCCTCAATAACAACCCGATCTCCCACTTTACATTCATTTTTTTCATCATGAGCTTTATATTTCTTATGTACTTTATAATAAACCTTAAATTTAGGGTGAAACTTTTGCCTTTCCACCTTTACAACCACTGTTTTTTGCATTTTGTCTGAAACAACTACACCTTGTAATCGTTTTTTTGGCATAATTATCTGTCTATAATTTATCAATTAAAATTGTCAAGCGAGGAAAGTAATTTCTATGGAGAGCCTGAAGAAAGCGAGGAAAGTGCTGACAAAGGACATCGTGCTGCGAATTAATCTTATAAATAAAGAAGAAAGCGAAGAAAGTAATTTTTATGGAGCCTCCGAGGCCTGAGCGGGCATGGTTCTCGCTCCCACTAAATTTTTAGTGGGGGCGAGAGAGCGAAGGCCGAGGTAAGTGAGCGAACGCGCTGGGTGAGCGAACGGCTCCTAAAAATTACTTTCTGAGCGATTTTCACAATTGCTTTCCGAGCGTACATTGTTAATAAGCTACTCTCTAAAAACTGCATCTATTGTTTTTCCTTCTCTCTAATAACTGTCAAAATGCGCGCTATATCTTTTTTAATCTTCCTAATCTCCCTCACATTCTTCACCTTACCTGCAGCAAGATCAAATCTCAACCCTCTTAGTTTTTCCCTCAACTCTCTCTCCAGTTTTCTTAAATCCTTAATGGTTTTTTGCTTTAATTCTTTTGCCTTCATTATCTTTTGACAAATTTAGTCTTTATTGGCAACTTTGCGCTTGCTTTTTTAAAAGCCTCCTTTGCGGTTTCTTCATCTACTCCTGCAAGTTCAAAAATTATTCTGCCTGGCTTTATGGGAAAAACATAATGACTTACACTCCCTTTTCCTCCGCCCATTGGCACTTCTGTACCTTTTGAAGTAACTGGCTTATCAGGAAAAACTCTAATCCAAAGTTTACCTCCTTTTTTTAGATATCTAATAATTGCTCGTCTTGCTGCCTCAATTTGTCTGGCAGTAATCCACTTTGTATCCATTGATTTTAACCCAAAACTTCCAAAAGCAAGAGTTGTACCTCGAGCCTCTACTCCTCTTGAACGACCTTTCTGCATTTTTCTATGTTTGACTTTTCTTGGCTGAAGCATGATAATAAGCGCAAAATTCAAATCTCAAATCTCAAAATGAATAATTTTGTATTTTATTAATTTTGA
>CAZTTZ010000090.1:0-1774 GCA_964616065.1 uncultured Candidatus Saccharibacteria bacterium
TCTTCTTCGGTTTTACCAGCAACAAATTTATTGCCTTTAAAAACTCCGTATTCATTTAACTTTAATCCCAAATCAATCGCAATTTTTCTTAGGGCAATGTTATGGTCTTTTGAGCCGGTAAAATATTGTAAAGCCGAACCAAAAGATTTTTCAGGAATTACTCTTAAATCTACATCTATTCCTGTCTCCAGCCGAATCGAGGATTTTGTGGTCCCTTTACCCCATACTTTAATCACTCCTGGCAATTTCACAAATTCTTCCATCACAGCTTCTGGTTTTGTAGCCACTACTAAGATATCAACGTCGCCAATAGTCTCTTTTCTTCTTCTTAAAGAACCGGCTACGCTTATTTTTTTCACTCCTTTTACTTTTTTCAGTCTTTTTTCAATTTCTTGTACCAAGGGCAAAACTTCGCCAAGCAGAAACCTCCCGCCACTTTTTTTCAGAAAAAGAATTCCTTGAAGAATGTTTTGTTCTGTCTTCTTGCCAAAACCCGGCAAATTTCTTATTTTACCTTCTCTGGCGGCTTTTTCTAATTCTTTTAGGTTTGTAATTCCTAACTGCTCATAAAGAACCTTTACCATTTTTGGCCCTACTCCCTCAATAGAAGTTAATTCTTCAATATCAACCGGATATCTCTTTTTAAATTCCTCATAATATTTAATTTTACCGGTCTTTAAATACTCCTCAATCTTTTTAGCAATACTTTCGCCAATACCCGGAACTGCTTTTACTCCTTTAAAACCCTTTTTTTGATAAATATCCTTAATATCCTCTTCTAAATTTTCCAAAATTATAGCCGCTTTTTCGTAAGCATAGGGCTTAAAAGGAACGCCTTCCATTTCTAAAAAATAGGCTATTTCATAGAAGATGTTTGCCAGTTCTTGGTTGTTTGTAAATTTCATACTTTCAATAAGTTTTTTAAGAATAAAGCATTTTCAATTGCAAATCCATAAAAATCATTATTAAAATATACAAAAACATCTCTCTTTTCTTTTTGCCATTTTTTTATCTTCTTTGCCAAATTTTCTAAGACCTCATCTGAATATTTAGAGGCAAAAAGTTCTGCTGGTCCATGCATTCTTATATAAACAAAATCACAAGTTTCAACCTCTGCTTTGGGGTAGCGAGAGGAATCAGCAATGACCCAAGCGGCATTATATTTTTCCAAAAGTTTATAGATTTTTTCATCCAACCAAGTTTTGTGTCGAAACTCAAAAGCGCATCTCAGTTTATAGTGGGTAGTGAGTAGTGAATAGTTAGAGAGAAGTTTTAGAAAATCTTTTAGTCTTCGAACATTTTCTTTGTCAGCTTTAAAAGATGGTGGAAATTGAAAAAGTATTGGTCCTAACTTTTCTTTTAAATTTTTAGCATTTTCAAAAAATTGCTCCCAGGCGTCTTTGACATCTTTTAATCTTTTTATATGGGTAATGAATCTTGAGGCCTTAACAGAAAAAAGAAACCCTTTTGGGGTTTCTTGATACCACCTTAAAAAGGTCTTTGGACGCGGGAGATGGTAAAAAGAATAGTTAACCTCTGCAGTATCAAAGTGTTTTGCAAAATATTTTAGACGGTCTTTTGAAGGAAGGTTTTCCGGATAGAATTTTCCAACCCAATGAGAATATACCCAGCCGGAGGTGCCTATATAAATTTTTGCTTTCTGGGAGGTCATTGAAAAGAATCATTTTTTAGAAGGTTTGAGCTCTTTAGAAAAATATCTGTCCAATTCGTCTACAAATTTTAAAAGAAGAGGGTCGTCGATCCTCTCTTTAAT
>CAZTTZ010000091.1:0-1772 GCA_964616065.1 uncultured Candidatus Saccharibacteria bacterium
GCAAATGGCAAAGGACTAATCTTAACCCCATTTTCAAATTTTATTCTTTCTATAAATTCAGGGTGATTAGTTGAATGTATAGGGTCAAAACATGGGGCGCCGGTTGTGTCGTAGAGTCGATCTCCATCGCAATCAGCAAAGACAATATAGGAATTTGGCGAGCTGATATTAAAATAAATGCCGTATCCTCCGGCGGGAAGATCATTATGAAAATATTTGCCAGAAATAGCCGTCTCTTTTACTTCTTCAATCTTGCTTACTAATATATTTGCCTCTTTTTGAAGAGCGATTGCTTTTTGTCTTTGCCCATAGCCAAAAAATGATACCGAGGCTAAAATTGTAATAATTAAAATGGCTACCAAAAGCTCAATTAAAGTAAAACCTTTGTTTTTCATTTTAGTAAATTTAGATACCAATTTATAATTTCACCACCAAAAAACAATGAAATTATAAAAGAGATGATTAGAAAAGGGGCAAAGGGTACTTGGGCTTTGAGGGTTTTCTTTTTGAAAATAATTAACCCTATTCCTATTATACCACCGATTATGTAAGTTAAAAACATAAATACAAAACTTTTGGGCCAGGACAATATAAACCCCAAGAGAAAACCGAGTTTTACATCCCCAAATCCTATCCATCGGCCTTTAGAGATTAGATAAAGCAGTAGAAAAAAACCGCTTACACCTATAGCGGAGGCAAGTTGATATAAAAAAGATGTAAAAATTTGAAAATTAGAGTGGAGAAAGAAAAGGTAGAAATCTCTAATTAGAAAATAAAAAAGTGTTATGAGTAAGGCAGGTATTAGTATTTTATCGGGGATTATAAAATGTTTTAGATCATAAACAAAAAGAATAATCAGCACCGAGATTAAAAAGAGGTAATAGAGGATTTCAAGCCATAATATTTCATCATAGAAAGGAAGAGGTAAGAACTGCTGAATGACAAAAGGTAATATAAATAGTATAGCGGTAGCAACCTCAACCAAGGGGTATTGCCAAGAAATCGGTTTATGACAATAGCGACATTTTCCTTTTAGTAAAACAAAGCTTACTATTGGAATTAGATCAAACCAAGCAAGTTGATGTTTGCAGTGGGGACAAATAGAGCGTTCTATCAAAAAACTCTTTTTTTGGTAAAGTCGCCAAATAACACAATTCAAAAAAGAGCCTACAAAAAGACCAAAGATAAAAATAAGGATGAGAAAAAAAATAAGCATTTATTTGGTTTATTGTCTCCTATTGAAAAATGATATCATGTTTTTTCTAATAGGAAAACCTAAAAATTGCATTTTGAGATTTAAATTCTATATTTAAGATTTCAGCAAAAAACCCGCCATTTTGGCGGGTTTTTTGCTGATGTTTTGCTATGTCTCTAAACACTCTTTTGAATGTCTCTTCTTTCTAAACTCTTAAGCGTCCTTCTCTAAACTTCTCCTTAAACTTCTTTAACACTAAGGGCAGGTCGCTTCTGCGCTTGTACATGGTTCTGGATCGCTTGGCAAAAGAGCGCTAAACCTTCCTTCGTCATCAATGCATAGAAAACCTCTGCCTCCTGCAAGATTAACTGTAACGCAGTAGCTTGCTTCATTTGCCAAACATTTTCTGATAGAACCACCCAATTCTTCAATATCTTCCTGTAAAGTGTCTAAATCTGAGTCCACTAAATTGAGAGAGTCTCCCTCGAATGCGCAAAGATTAGTATAACCATTTTTGTTCTCCAGATATATTTTTTGAGCTACCTTTTTTATTTCTGCTACAACAGAAGCGATGTTA
>CAZTTZ010000092.1:0-1712 GCA_964616065.1 uncultured Candidatus Saccharibacteria bacterium
TAATTCTTCACCCAATATTTTCTCTCCAGTTGGATTGTCTTTCTAACACGTCTTTTGCAATTTACTATCTTGCCTGGGGGGTCAGTAATTTGTGGAGGATTTTCGAACCAATAAAGAAAATCATCTGCTCCAAGCTTGCAGATATCTAAATTAATATATTCCATATTCACAGCTGCATAACTGAGTTTTGTTTTTTGAGGGGTGGTCACAGCATAAGTTCTTTGAAGATGATAAAAATTAAGATATTTCTGGGGCATCTTCTGGGTTCTGAAACTAAGAGAAATTTCCTCTTTCTGTCCAAAAACATCTTCCAATTTCAATCTTAAAGTATAATTTTCCTCCGGCATCAGACCATAATAGATAGTTGTCCTGAATTCTCCTATATGACAATTATCTTGCAAAGACTGATATTCTACTCTCCATGAACTTCCCCAAGAAAAAATTTCGTAATCTAAATTTGAGAAGAAATAATTCTCCTGCTCTTCCTTTGGAGGAACCTTAAGAGGTGTAGTTGAACAAATAACAAATCTTCTCAAATCAGCAAAAGAGTCTCCGTTTGAAGGAAAGGTTCTTAGAATTTTAAGTGGCGGATAAACCTTTATGGATCGAAAAATGGGTTTCCTTTGAATAACCAGTCCCGATAAGTTGACCAACTTCTCAAATTTAATTTGAACACTTTGATTGGGGCTTAATTTAGAGGATTCAAAATAAAGATAAATTATAGATTTATCCGGAACTTTCTCGCAGGTAGCAAAAGAAGAAATTTCTCCCTCTTTACATTTTTCTCCATACTCTACCTTTTTTAAGCCATAGGCTGTAATCTTGCTTTTTGAGAGGTCAATTTCTTCATAAAACTCCACTTTCAATCTCCCTTGCGGGTCAAATAAATCAAGATCTACTAAGGAGGTCCGATCTGACTCAGCCCTCATCGCCCTAATTATTGGTAAAATATGAATTGTTACTTCTCTTTTTTCATTTAAGATAATGTCTCCCTCTAAAGGAAAGGCTCTCTCGATTTTTAAGGTATAACTTTTTC
The DNA here is from genome assembly GCA_964616065.1 of uncultured Candidatus Saccharibacteria bacterium. Lineage (GTDB taxonomy): Bacteria > Patescibacteriota > Minisyncoccia > Minisyncoccales > PEYH01 > JAGGTU01. Next base: position 1,037 of record CAZTTZ010000092.1, read on the forward strand.
CAAAATCCCAAAGTTTTTTTCTGCCAAATTTATCTTGCCTATTATAAATTTTGATGATAGATTTTTCTCCTCCTTTTTTCTCTTTCTGTTCAAACCAATCAAGGAAGGTAAATGTCTGGGAAATATCACCAAGAAGAGAACGGAAATTAAAAAGCCCAAGAGATTGCCCTGATGTTTTCTCTTCTTCTGTGCCTCCATATTCCGCAATAAAGGGAATTTTGGCCCCAGTTGAATTATCAATTAAAGTGATTGCCTGTTTTGTTCTTTCTAAATCTACCGGCTGGTTGAAATAGATTACAATGGGTTGGTTAAATTTAAGCTCGCCAGAGGTAATATCTAAATATCTCAATTTTCTTGTAACAAAATGAAATTCATCCCCTTTAACCTTGAGTCCTTCTATTGAAACAAAACCTGGTTTGATCTTAACAGTATAGTTAGAAGATCGCCTCAATCTATCTTTGGGAATAAATTGAAGGTTTCTTGTAGTAATCCATTTAAACCTTCCTTCTGTTTTTGGATAAATTTCAATTGGAATATTTTTGGCCTCTAATTCACCCAATGTTGTTAAAGGCACCATTGGGCGATTAAAAACAATGGTAATTTCTGTATCTTCTGGGGCTTCTAATTTTTCCTTTGGAAACACTGCTATTATTTTTGGGTTTTCTACCACTAAAAA
>CAZTTZ010000093.1:0-1683 GCA_964616065.1 uncultured Candidatus Saccharibacteria bacterium
TTGGTTTAAATTTTGATATTACTTTAAACCTCATAAAACTTGACTTTTTAAAAATATGCTATTATGCTAAGTTAGCATCATTAACAAAGGAGGTGAGGAAAATGCTAAACATTATTTTAGCCTTTGTGACTTTTGGAGGATTTTTATCTATGGGGATTGACAAACTGCTTTCGAGTGAAAGCCCACAGGCAGCCATCTTTTTCTTTTGCTCCTTAGTTTTTCTTGGAGTTTGGATATATACTTTTCGGCTTCGCTGGCTTCGCGAAAAATCTGCGGGAAGGGGGAGAAATTAATCTCCCCCTTTATATTTTTAGCTCTTTTTTATTAGAAACTGTCCCCAGCAAGAGGACCTTCGGGAAGTTTTAATTTTACTGGCTTTATTAACCATATTTTTTCAATTTGGCACATTTTTGATCATTTTTGCTCGGTGTTTTTTCAGAAGCGATTTTTTTCTTCTCAGTTTATGATAACTTATGGCAAACCGATGAGCTTCATCCCTTATTTTCAAAAGGAGATTTTTAAATTCCTCGGGTAGTTCATCAAGGAGAATAAAACTTTTAGAAAAACGAGAGTATAATTTACCAGAATGCTTTCCCTTTTTTGCAAGTGAAATTGTTGGAATATCAATTTTATTTGCTGCCTTCAACTGTCCCTTGCCACCGTCAAGTAAAATTAAATCAGGCATCTTCCACTCTTTATGTTTCATTCTCCTCAATAAAACCTCTCTTAAAGATTTTACATCATTTTGGCCCCTAACTCTCTTTATTCTAAACTTTCGATAATCTGACTTTTTAGGCTTTCCTTTTTCAAAAACAATCATCGAACCAGTTGCTAAACTTCCAGAAATATTTGAAATATCATATCCTTCAATTCGTACATTTTCCTGAAGATAAATTCTAAGCAAAACTTTTAAAGTTTCTATCATTTTTTGGTATTTTTTCTTTTGCCTTTTGTTTTTACAGGGCGCAAGACAAACTCCAAGATGATAATATAGACAAGGCTTCTTTGGCAAATTTTTACAAGTTCTAAAAGGCAAAATTTTCCTTATTTCCGCTAGAAACCTTTTTAACTCACCCCCTTTCACAAACGGCCCAAAATAATCAGTGAGTAGTGAATAGTGAGTAGTGGATAGTTCAGATTTGACTTTTGACTTTTGACTTTTGACTTTTGTTTGGTGTGTCCAAAAAACCCTAGGGAAATCTTCTTTTGTAATTCCTACAAAAAAATAATTTTTGTCATCCCTCCATTCGATATTAAACTTTGGCTGATATCTTTTAATTAGTTCTGTCTCTAAAAGCATTGCTTCTTTTTCGTTTTCACACTCTAAAACTTCAACATCAGCAATATCATCAAGAAAATCCCAAATCCATTTTTGTTGCTTTTGAAAATGCTGTTTCACTCTTTTTTTAAGATTTTTTGCTTTTCCAATATAAAGAATATTTTCATTTTCATCTTTAAAAATGTAAACGCCTGACCTATCTGGCAATTTTTCAATTCTTTCTTTAAGTTCTTTTTTCATACCTTCTTTTAAAAGCTTATCATAAAATTTAAAATAATTCACCAACAAAACCCGTCCCTGTTGACAATGGAACGAGAACTGTTCTCGATACGATATCTCGATACGATAAACTATCCTGAAGAATCGCCAATCTCTTGTTTTAATTGATGAGGATGATAATGTGG
>CAZTTZ010000094.1:0-1665 GCA_964616065.1 uncultured Candidatus Saccharibacteria bacterium
ATAATTTTACATTTTAAATTGTCATTTTGAGATTTGCATTTTGAGATTTGAATTTATAATTAAAAATCTTTTTATGAAGGTAGAAGATATAAAAGCAATAAAAATTAAATTAGCCTCGCCAGAAGAAATACTTTCTTGGTCATATGGCGAAGTCACAAAACCGGAAACTATAAATTATAGAACTCAAAGAGCAGAAAAAGATGGACTTTTTTGTGAAAGAATTTTTGGACCTGAGAAAGACTATCAGTGTTATTGCGGAAAATATAAAGGAATAAGATACAAAGGGATTATTTGTGATAGATGTGGGGTTGAAGTAACCCATTCTTCTACAAGAAGAGAAAGGATGGGACATATTAAACTAGCTTCTCCCTGTGCCCATATTTGGTATTTAAGGGGAGTGCCATCTCGCATGGGCATGATTTTAGATATTCCGGCTCAAAAATTAGAAAGAGTTATTTATTTCGCCGCTTATATTATTACAAAGGTAGACGAGGAAGCAAAGAAAAAGATTTTAGAGGAAATTGATAAAGAATACAAACAAAAAATAAAGGCGGTCAAAAAAAGAGCCAAAGAAGTGGAAAGATTGAAAGAGTTAAGAGAAGCAGCAAAAAAAGAAGTAGAGGAGATTAGACCTTTAAGAATTTTAAATGAAATTGAATATTTTGATCTTTCATTAAAATATGGCCATATTTTTGAGGCTGGAACCGGAGCCGAAACTTTAAGAAAAATTTTTGAAGAAATTAATTTGGAAAAAGAAATTAAAAAACTTGAAGAAAAATTAGAAAAGGCAAAACAAAAAAAGCAAGATTTAACTCAAGGAGAACTACGCAGAACATTAAGAAGGCTACAGCTTTTTAGAAGAATGCATAAAAATGGCATCAGGCCCGAATGGATGTTTTTAACAGTCCTGCCAGTTTTGCCCCCGGCTTTGCGCCCTATGGTTCAATTAGATGGTGGAAGATATGCCTCCTCTGATTTAAATGATCTTTATAGACGCGTAATCAATAGAAACAATCGTTTGAAGTATTTATTAGAAATAAACGCACCCGAGGTAATTATAAGAAATGAAAAAAGAATGCTACAGGAAGCAGTTGATGCTTTGATTGATAACTCAATGCGAAGCGCCCATACAACAACTGCTTCAACCGGCCAAAGGAGACTTCTTAAATCTTTAGCAGATATGCTTAAAGGAAAACAGGGTAGATTCCGCCAAAATCTTTTAGGAAAAAGAGTAGATTATTCAGGAAGATCTGTCATTGTTGGAGACCCAAACCTGAAGTTTAATGAATGCGGGCTCCCAAAAAAAATGGCTCTGGAGCTATTTAAACCATTTGTTATTGCTAAACTTCTTGAAAAAGAAATTGTTTATAATGTGAGACAAGGTTCTAGACTAATTGAAGAGGGAAGGGAAGAGGTTTGGGAAGCTTTGGAAGAAGTAATTCAAGGTAAATATGTCCTTTTAAACAGAGCACCCACTTTGCATAGATTAGGTATTCAAGGGTTTAGGCCAAGATTAGTTGAGGGGGAAGCAATAAGAATTCATCCTTTGGTGTGTGAGGCTTTCAATGCGGATTTTGACGGAGACCAGATGGCTGTATTTTTACCTTTATCTGACGAAGCCCAGCTTGAGGCAAGAGAAATTATGGCCTCCGGTTTCAACCTTCT
>CAZTTZ010000095.1:0-1543 GCA_964616065.1 uncultured Candidatus Saccharibacteria bacterium
AATTTAAAAAAGTTTTACATCATAATTTAGATAAAGGATTGCTCGTTGCTGGAAAATCAAAAGTAAAATTTGGCGGGGGAAAGATTTTAAAGCCGATAAAAATTATTATTGCCGGAAGAGCAACTGATAAAGTGGGAAAAATCAAAATCCCCACAAGAAAAATTATTTTAGATACAGTTTATGATTGGCTAAATAAAAATTTGGGTTTTTCTAAAAAAGAAATTAAAAAAATTTTTAAAATCTTGATAGATTACCAAGAAGGAGCAGCAAATTTAGAAGAAGTTTTCAAAAGGAGCAAAGAAACTCCGATTGCCAACGACACCTCTTTTGGGGTGGCTCACGCCCCATTAAGCAAAACAGAAAAGTTGACTTTAGAAGTAGCCAATTTAATTAATTCAAAAAAATTTTCTAAAAAATTCCCTTTTGTGGGGAAAGATATTAAGGTAATGAGTTTAAGGGAGAAAAATAAAATTTCTTTGACCTTGGCAGTCGCTTTTATTTCTCGATATATTAAAAATTTAGAAGAATATTTTAAAGCAAAAGAAAGAGTTAAAAAAGAAGTTGAAAAATATATAAGAAAAAATTTTGATTTTGATTTAAAAAAAATTGATTGCAATACTTTAGATAATCCTTTTGCAAAATCAGAAAATGAAGTTTATTTAACAGTTACTGGTTTGAGTGCCGAACAGGGAGATGATGGTCAAGTTGGAAGAGGAAATAGAGTTTGTGGTTTAATTACTCCTTTAAGACAAATGTCTTTAGAAGCAGTGGCAGGGAAAAATATTAACCATCCCGGAAAAATTTATCAAATTCTTTCTTTTTTAATTGCCAAAGAAATTGGAAGAATAGAAGGAGTAAAAGAATGTTATGTGAAACTTTTAAGTGAGATTGGAAAGCCGCTTGAAAGTCCTCAAATTGCTTTAATAGAGATAAATACAAAGAATTTTTCAAAAGTTAAAGATAAAGCATTTTTAATTTGCAAAAATTATTTAGACAATTTAGAGAAAATTCAAAAAGAAATAATTAAGGGAAAATATAAAGTTTAAAATCTTTATCGTTAAATGGAAAATAAAAAAATAAAATTAGTTGTTGCCAGCGGGAAGGGAGGCGTTGGAAAGTCAATGCTTGCTTCGTCTTTAGCAATACTTTTTAGTAGAGAAAGAAAAATAGTTGCGGTTGATTGCGATGTTGATGCTCCAAATTTAGCAATTTGGCTTGGTGAGCCGGAAAACTGGCAGGAAATAAAAAAGATAAGTGTTTCTGAAAAACCGATCATTGATAGTAGCAAATTAAATGAAAAAGAGGCTAAAGATTGTGCAAAAAAATGCCGTTTTAATGCTTTGGAAGTTAAAAATGGTAAGTTAAAACTCAATCCCTTTTTGTGTGAGGGATGTGGTGCTTGTGAAATTTTTTGTCCCAATAAAGCCATAAAGATGCAACCCATCAAAAATGGAGAAATAAGAATAAAGAAAATTGGGCGGCCAAGAGATAGTTTTCCTTTAATTTCCGGGCAACTTTTTCCCGGAGAAACCGGCTCAGGGAA
>CAZTTZ010000096.1:0-1531 GCA_964616065.1 uncultured Candidatus Saccharibacteria bacterium
TTTGTTTCAAAACCAAATAAACTTTTTCGTTGTAAAGCCGCGAGGTGACGATATAGGTGTCGTCTTCTAAATTGGCTTCCCATTTTTTGCTAACATTTTTTGGATCTTTCACATCAAAGCCCTGAACCTTATTATAAGAAAATATCATAAGGATGTTGTCATAAAGCAGTAAATCTCCTGTTTCTTCAATTTCTGATTCTAAATTTAACTCCTTTGGCGGAAAGGCTTTGATAATTTTAATTTTTGGCTCCTTGTAATAAGGAGGATATATTGTCTTCTCTTCCATTAAAGGAACCGGTCTCCAAATAGGCCAGGATCTTCCCGGAGAAAAATAAACATTCTTGCCATCGGTTTTTAAAATATCAGGCTCATCAATACCCGGCACCTGAACATTTGTTTCCGAAACCCTTAAGGTAGGCTCTGCGCCTTTTGCTTCTGGATAGGCCAAGGGAGAAGTTATCTCTATTGTCGCTCTTTCAAGCCCTATAGCCCCTGCACCTATATATTCTTCCAATCCTTTGCTTTTTGCTAAATATTCCTGAAAGTCTTCTTCAGAAGAAAAAGTTGTAATTCCCTCAACTTTTTCTGTCGGAAAAATGCTTGGCAAGGGAACCTCCGGTAATGGGATTTCTAAATATTTAATTAAAAACCAACCAGCAGAGATTGATATGGCCAAAAAAATTATAACAAGCCCAATTAAAGCTTGTTTTTGATTCATTTTAAAGTTAGGTGTTTGAAATTGATCCATAAAGTTGTTTTAATTAAGTTGTATTATTTCATTTTATTAGATTTATTAAAAAGGAAGCAACAAAAAATGAAAAAGCACATCATAAAACACCCCTCCTCCGATATTAAGATCTTGGATGATCTTTACAATCTCTGAATTTTTATCCACGCTCACCCCACGAAAATCTATCATTATCATCTGTCCTATTTTCTTTTTGAGCTCATCGTCGGTAAAAGATGTATCTGAAACAATATCGCGATCTTTTTGATCTACCGGGTTCAATCTACCCGATGGAGTTGTTTGTAAAAAGATCCACAAAAAAGCAAATAACATCAGTATAAAAGAAAGAACTATAATATAGCTTTTTGTGCTTTTATTCATTTCGGCATTAAAAGCTCTAATATAGAGTTTTCAATTTTTATTGACTTAACTGGGCAACCTCTTCTTCTCCCTTTTTTAATTCATCTACTTGTTCAGGGTCTTTTTTTAAAAGAATTGCCTGAAATTCTCCAATATGAGTTTTTTCTTCTTTGGCTATGTCTAATAAAATCTTTTTGAGAGTTTCATCTTGGGCCATCTGGGCCAATTGTTCATATAGATTCACTGCATCCAATTCAGCAATCATTCCTATTCTTGCTATTTCTTTATTTATATCTTCTTGGCTGACTTTATCTAAATTAATGGGTAATTTTGAAAGCATATTTTGAGAGATTTTTAATTGAATGAATCGACCTTTCAACCTACTTTTTACCATCGTTCTTAGGCACCCTCTAATTCTCCTAATTTATCACCTGAGATATGAAA